>NZ_JBFAXR010000159.1:0-17655 GCF_040680895.1 Streptomyces sp. NPDC051940
GGCGGCTGACGGTGCAACGCTTCGGGATGCACCGCTGCGGGCGGCTGGGCCGCCCAGGGGGCGGCACGGGCGGGCGCAGCGGCCCCGCGCCCGAGAGGCCCCCCGGGACCACGGCGCCGGCAGCGCGAGCCCTGTGCGGGAAGGGCCCCCGGGGCGACGACGCCGGTAGCGAGCCCGGTGCCCGGGACCACGTCGCAGGCGGCGAGCCCCGCACCCGGGGGTCCGGGGATCGCGGCGGCGCGGTGTGCGAGACGAACGCCGGCGGCCTCCCGGTGGGGCTGGGAGGCCGGGGGTGGTCCGGGCGCGGCGGGGGCGACGCCGCCGCGCCCGGGTGGGCGGTCAGCCGAGGCCCGTGTTGATGGCCGAGGCCAGTTCGCCGTTTGTCGTGTCGCCGCTGAACTCCCAGAAGAACGCGCCGCCGAGACCCTGGGTCTTGGCGTACGACATCTTGCCGTTGACCGTCGACGGCGTGTCGTAGCTCCACCAGTTGCTGCCGCACTTGGCGTACGCCGTACCCGCGACCGTACCCGTGGAGGGACAGGAGTTCTTGAGGACCTTGTAGTCCTCGATGCCCTGCTCGTACGTGCCCGGAGCCGGGCCGGAGGCCGATCCGCCGGGCTCGGACTGGCTGACGCCCGTCCAGCCGCGGCCGTAGAAGCCGATGCCGAGGAGCAGCTTCGCGGCGGGCACGCCCTTGCCCTTCAGCTTCTGGATCGCGGCGTCGGAGTAGAAGCCCGCCGTCGGGATGCCGCTGTAGGACGTGAGCGGGGAGTGCGGGGCCGTCGGCCCCTGCGCCGCCCAGGCGCCGAAGTAGTCGTACGTCATCACGTTGTACCAGTTGACGTACTGCGCCGCGCCCCCGTAGTCCGCGGCGTCGATCTTGCCGCCGGAGGACCCGTCCGCGGTGATGGCCGCGGTGACCAGCTCGCTGCCGAACCGCGTCCGCAGCGCGGACATCAGGTTCTTGAACGCCGCCGGACCGGAGGAGTCACAGCTCAGGCCGCAGGCGTTCGGGTACTCCCAGTCGATGTCGATGCCGTCGAAGAGGCCGTTCCACCGGGCGTCGTGGACCAGGTTGTAGCAGGAGTTGGCGAAGGCCGTGGGGTTCGCCGCCGCCTGGCCGAAGCCGCCGGACCAGGTCCAGCCGCCGAAGGACCAGAGGATCTTGAGGTGCGGGTGCTTGGCCTTCAGCTTCTTCAGCTGGTTGAACGCGCCGCGCAGCGGCTGGTCCCAGGTGTCGGCCACGCCGTCGACGCTGTTCGCCGCGGTGTAGGCCATGTCGTAGTCGGCGTAGGAGTCGCCGATCTGGCACGCGCCGTTGGTCACGTTGCCGAACGCGTAGTTGATGTGCGTGATCTTGGCGGCGGAGCCGGAGGTGTCGATGTTCTTCGGGTAGTAGGCGCGGCCGTAGACGCCCCAGTCGGTGAAGTAGCCGAGCTTGATCTTGCCGCCGCCGCCGGTCCCGCCGCCGGTCGTGGTCACCGTGCGGGTGCCGCTGGCCGGGCCGACCTGGTCGGCCGTGTCACGGGCCTTGACCTGGTAGCTGTAGGTGGAGCCGGCGGTGAGGCCGGTGTTGGTGTACGACGTGCCGGTGACCGTGGCGATCGTGGCGCCGTCGCGGATGACGTCGTAGTTCTTGATGCCGTTGTCGTCCGTCGCGGCCGTCCAGGACAGCGCCACCGAGGTGTCGGTGATGTTGCTCGCGGACGGGGTGCCCGGAGCCGAGGGCGGGTTGTCGCCCGGGGTGCCGCCTCCGCCGTCACAGGTGCCGCCGTTGATGACGCAGTTGGAGGGGCTGCCGGAGCCGGTGCCGTTGAAGCCGAAGCTGACGGAGGCGCCGGGGGCGAGGGTGCCGTTGTAGGACTTGTTCCGCGCGGTCCAGGTGGTGCCGGAGCTGGTCACGTCCGCGTCCCAGGCGGAGGTGACCGCGGTCCCGGAGGGGAAGGTCCAGGACAGCGTCCAGCTGCTGATGGTCGCGGTGCCGGTGTTCTTGACGGTCCATTTGCCCTCGAAGCCGGTGCCCCAGTCCTGGGTCTTGGTGTAGGTCGCGGTGGCGCCGGCCGCCTGCGCCTCGGGCGCCAGCCCGACCATGGCGGCGAGGGGCAGTGCGAGGGCGGCGACGAGCGCGCCGATCCGTCTGCCGAGTGTCGTGACGCGTGGGGATCTCAAGGGTGCTCCTCGAGCTAGGTCCGGATAGTGGGGGTGGATGGGACCTGCGTCGCCCGGCGGGCACATCCGATCTTCTCTGACATGCCCACCGCAGTTAACGGGAGCGTAGGGAAGGTCTGGACCAATCGTCAATAGGTCTGGACCAAAGTCGAGTGGGGGTGCCCCCGCGGCGCCCCCCGGAGCGGGTGAACTGCCGCGGTGCGGGGCGGAGATCGGGCGGGCGAACTTCACCGGATCGCAACCGGGGGTGTCTGGTGGGGGAGGGCCGGGGTCGGCAGAATCTACGCGCGTAACGATGTTGGAGCGAGGGGAAGAGAGCCCGCATGCCGTTCGACCGCCGTACGTTTCTGGCCAAGTCCGCCGCCACTTCGGCCGGTCTGGGGCTCGCCCTGTCCGCCTCGCCCGCCGCGGCCGCGGCCCCCGGCGGGTCCGGGGCCTCCGGCGGGTCCGGGGCGAAGCGGTACTCGTTCACCGTGATGGGGACGACCGATCTGCACGGGAACGTCTTCAACTGGGACTACTTCACCGACGCCGAGTTCACCGACCGGTCGAACAACGACGTCGGCCTGGCGAAGATCTCCACGCTCGTGGACCAGGTCCGCGCGGCCCGGGGGGCCGGCAACACGCTGCTCATCGACGCCGGTGACACCATCCAGGGCACCCAGCTGTCGTACTACTACGCCAAGGTCGACCCGATCACCGCCGAGTCCGGCCCCGTCCACCCCATGGCCCAGGCCATGAACGCCATCCGCTACGACGCGGCGGCCCTCGGCAACCACGAGTTCAACTACGGCATCCCGCTGCTGCGGAAGTTCGAGGAGCAGTGCGACTTCCCGCTCCTCGGCGCGAACGCGCTGGACGCGAAGACGCTGAAGCCCGCCTTCCCGCCGTACTCGATGCACGTGCTGCGCACCCCGCTCGGCCGCGACGTGAAGGTGGCCGTGCTGGGGCTGACCAACCCCGGCATCGCGATCTGGGACAAGGCCAACGTGCAGGGCAGGATGGTCTTCCCCGGGCTGGAGGAGCAGGCCGCGTACTGGGTGCCGCGGCTGCGGTCGATGGGCGCCGACGTCGTCGTGGTCTCCGCCCACTCCGGCTCCAGCGGTACCTCGTCGTACGGCGACCAGCTCCCGTACATCGAGAACGCGGCGGCGCTGGTCGCCGAGCAGGTGCCGGGCATCGACGCGATCCTGGTCGGGCACGCCCACACCGAGATCCCCGAGTACCGGGTGGCGAACAAGGAGACCGGCAAGGAGGTCGTGCTCTCCGAGCCGCTGAAGTGGGGCCAGCGGCTGACGCTCTTCGACTTCTCGCTGGTGTGGGAGCGCGGGCGCTGGGTCGTGGAGAGCGTCGGCGCGTCCGTCCTCAACTCCAACACCGTGCCCGAGGACCCGGCGATCGTCGCGCTGCTCGACGACGAGCACCGCAAGGTCGTCGCGTACGTCAACCAGGTCATCGGCAGCAACGACGCCGAGATGCGGTCGGTGGAGGCGCCCTGGAAGGACGTGCCGATCATCGACCTCATCAACCACATCCAGGAGGAGACCGTCCGCACGGCGCTGGCCGGCACGGAGTACGCCGCGCTGCCGGTGGTGTCGCAGGCCGCGTGCTTCTCGCGGACCGCGCTCATCCCGGCGGGGCAGGTGACCATCCGGGACGTGGCCGGGCTGTACGTCTACGAGAACACCCTCGAGGCGCGGATCCTCACGGGCGCGCAGCTGAGGGACTATCTCGAGTACTCCGCCCGCTACTACGTCCAGACGGCCGCCGCCGATCCGCTGGACCTCGCGAAGATCACCAACGCGGGCGGTACGCCCGACTACAACTACGACGTCGTCAGCGGTCTGTCGTACGACGTGGACATCGCCCAGCCGGCGGGCTCCCGGATCAGGAACGTGACCTTCGGCGGCGCCCCGCTGGACGACGCGGCCCGCTTCGTCCTGGCCGTGAACAACTACCGCGCCAACGGCGGCGGCAACTTCCCGCACGTCGCGGCGGCCCAGCAGGTGTGGGCGAACTCGGACGAGATCCGCAACACGATGATCGGCTGGGTGCGGGCGAAGGGCGCGATCGTGCAGTCGGAGTTCGCGGCCACCGAGTGGCGGGTGACGCGGGACGGGGTGCCGGTGGTCTGACGGACGGCCGGCGGGGGAGGGGTGCCGGTGCGGTGCCCCTCCCCGCACGCCGCGCTCACACCCCGTGCCGGCGTTCCCCCGTCACCAGGGTCGTGACCTCGGACTCCATCGCCGCGTTGAACGGCTCCCGCAAGGCCGCCACCGCCTGCGCGGTCTCCTCCGCGACCAGGTCCGCGTTGATCTGCGCGCCCGCCAGCGCTCCCGCCGCCGCCGACGCGCCGACCTGAGCGGCCGGGTCCGTGACGTTGCCCGCCGCCCAGACGCCGGGGGCCTCGGTGCGGCCGGCGGCGTCCACGGGGATGTGGGTGCCCATGCCCGACGGGTGGTCCGCGGTCTCGAGGCCCAGCTCCGCCAGGAAGCCGGCTCGGGCCACCATCCGCGGCGCCACCGCGAGCGCCGCGCGGGCGATGACGTGGCCGTCCGTCAGCCGTACGCCGGTCAGCCGGCCGTCCTGCGACTCCAGCGCCGCGACCTCGCCCTCGACGACCGGGATGCCGCGGGCGGCGAGCTTGTCGGCGTCCTCGTCGGAGAGGGCGGGCGCGGTGTGCGCGAAGTACATGACGTCGTCGCTCAGCTGGCGGAACAGCAGCGTCTGGTGGACGGACATCGGGCCGGTCGCCAGTACGCCGATGGGCTGGTCGCGGACCTCCCAGCCGTGGCAGTACGGGCAGTGCAGCACGTCGCTGCCCCAGTGCTCGCGCAGCCCGGGGACGTCCGGCAGTTCGTCCGTCAGCCCGGTCGTCACCAGCAGCCGCCGCGCCCTCAGCGTGCGGCCGTCGGCCAGCGTGAGGGTGAAGCCGTGGTCCACGCGGGCCGCTGACGCGACCTCGCCCGCCAGCACCTCCCCGCCGTAACCGCGGACCTCCGCCCGGCCGCGCTCCAGCAGTTCGCCCGGCGGCATGCCCTCCCGGGCCAGCAGACCGTGTACGCCCTCCGCGGGCGCGTTGCGCGGCTCGCCCGCGTCCACCACGAGGACGGAGCGGCGGGAGCGGGCGAGCATCAGCGCGCCGTTGAGTCCCGCGGCGCCGCCGCCCACGACCAGGACGTCGTAGGAGTCCCGGCCGTCGTCGTTCCGATGCTGTTGGGTCACCGTGACCACCTCCACGGTCACCGTGCGCCCTTCCATGCCGTACGAGCAAGCATCGTTGCCGGTGTGGCAAAATCGAAGGGTGGACGAAGAACTCGACCAGACCCTCACGGCCGTCGGGCCCCGGCTGCGCGCCCTGCGGCGGCAGCGCGAGGCCACGCTGGCCGAACTCTCGGAGGAGACGGGCATCTCGGTGTCCACCCTGTCCCGGCTGGAGTCCGGCGACCGGCGCCCCACGCTGGAGCTGCTGCTGCCGCTCGCGCGGGCCTACGGGGTCACCCTCGACGAACTCGTCGACGCCCCGCACACCGGCGATCCGCGGATCCATATGCGGCCGGTGACGCAGTTCGGCATGACGCTGGTCCCGCTGACCCGGCGGGCGGGCGGCATCCAGGCGTACAAGCTGGTCATCCCGGCCGGGGCGCGCGGCGAGCCGGACCTGAAGACGCACGAGGGCTACGAGTGGCTCTACGTACTCGACGGGCGGCTGCGCCTGGTGCTCGGCGAGCACGATCTGGAGCTGGGGCCCGGCGAGGCGGCGGAGTTCGACACCCGGGTGCCGCACTGGTTCGGCGCCGCCGGGCGGCAGCCCGCGGAGGTCCTCAGCCTCTTCGGCCGCCAGGGCGAGAAGGCGCACCTGCGGGCGCGGCCGAAGAGGCGTGCGGACTGACGCGGGCGTGACCCGTCAGCCGCGGGCCATCAGCTCCAGGGTGTCGATCACGCGGTTGGAGAAGCCCCACTCGTTGTCGTACCAGGCGACCACCTTGACGTGGCGGCCGTCGACCCGGGTGAGCGCGGAGTCGAAGATCGACGAGGCCGGGTTGCCGACGATGTCCGACGAGACGAGCGCGTCCTCGGAGTACTCGAGCACGCCCGCCAGCGGTCCCGCCGCCGCCTCGTGGTAGGCGGCCAGCACCTCGTCGCGGGTCACGTCGCGGGAGACGACCGTGTTCAGCTCGACGATCGAACCCACCGGGACCGGTACGCGGATCGAGTCGCCCGACAGCTTGCCGTCCAGGCCCGGCAGCACCAGGCCGATCGCCTTCGCGGCGCCCGTGGTGGTCGGCACGATGTTCACGCCGGCGGCGCGCGCCCGGCGGGGGTCGCGGTGCGGGCCGTCCTGCAGGTTCTGCTCCTGCGTGTAGGCGTGCACGGTCGTCATGAACCCGTGCTCGATGCCGGCGAGTCCGTCGAGGACGGCGGCCAGCGGGGCGAGGGCGTTCGTGGTGCACGAGGCGTTCGAGACGACGGTGTGCGCGGCCGGGTCGTACGCGTCGGTGTTCACGCCGTACGCCAGCGTGACGTCCGCGCCGTCCGAGGGGGCGCCGACGAGCACCTTGCGCGCACCGGCGTCGAGGTGGGCGGAGGCGGCCTTCGCCGAGGTGAAGCGGCCCGTCGCCTCCAGGACGACGTCCACGCCGAGTTCGGCCCACGGCAGCTGGGCGGGCTCGCGCTCGGCGAGCACCCTGATCCGGCGGCCGTCGACCACGAGCGTGTCGCCGTCGACGGTCACCGGGCGGCCGAGCCGGCCGGCGGTCGAGTCGAAGGCGAGCAGCCGGGCCAGGGCGGCGGGCTCCGTCAGGTCGTTGACGGCGACGATCTCCAGGCCGCTGTCGCGTTCGAGGAGGGCGCGCAGCACGTTGCGTCCGATGCGGCCGAATCCGTTGATGGCGATACGCGTCATGAGCGGTGTCCCTTGTTCTCTCACGTGTGTGCGGCTCCGTGCTCCGGGCACGTGTTCGCGGCTCGTGCTCCAGGCTCGCGCGCGACCCCCGCCGGTGACAGCGGCTTGATCGCCATGGTCCGCAAGGATCCCGCCAGGGGCACGGCCGGCGCTACTCGCCGCGCGCGAAGGTGCGCCGGTACTCGCTCGGTGACGTGCCCAGGATGCGCTGGAAGTGCAGCCGCAGATTCGCGCCCGTGCCCAGGCCCACATCCGCGGCGATCTGCTCGACGCCGAGCTCCGAGCGCTCCAGCAGCTCCCGCGCCCGGTCGATCCGGGCCCGCATCACCCACTGCATCGGCGTGTACCCGGTGTCGTCGGTGAAACGCCGGGAGAACGTGCGCGGGGACACCGCCGCGTGCCCGGCGAGGGCGTCCAGCGTCAGATGCTCGCCGAGCCGGTGCAGCGCCCATTCGCGGGTGGCGGCGAACCGCTCGCCGAGCGGCTCGGGCAGGCTGCGCGGCACGTACTGCGCCTGCCCGCCGCTGCGGTACGGCGCGGCGACCAGGCGCCGGGCCGCGTGGTTGGAGGCGGCGACGCCGAGGTCCGCGCGCAGGATGTGCAGGCACAGGTCGATGCCGGACGCGGCGCCGGCCGAGGTGAGCAGGCTGCCCTCGTCGACGAACAGGACGTTCTCGTCGACCCGGATCCGCGGATGCTTCTCCGCGAGGGCGTGCGTGTAGTGCCAGTGCGTCGTCGCCCGCCTGCCGTCGAGCAGCCCCGTGGCGGCGAGTGCGAAGGCCCCGGTGGAGATGGCGGCGAGCCGCGCTCCGCGGTCGTGGGCGGCGGTCAGGGCGTCGAGGACGGCGGGCGGCGGATCGTCGCGGTCGGGGAAGCGGTAGCCGGGGACGAACACGAGGTCGGCCCACGCCAGCGCGTCGAGTCCGTGCTCCACGTGGTACGACAGCCCGTCGCCGCCGGTGACCAGCCCCGGTTCGGCGCCGCAGACCCGCACCTCGTACGGCATGCTCGCGCGGGTCGTGAACACCTGCGCGGGGATGCCGACGTCGAGCGGCTTGGCGCCCTCGCTGACGAGGACGGCGACGCGGCGGAGGCGGGGGACTGGCACGGGGTCGAGCGTACGTGGGTCCGGGTGCGCGGCGGGGCTCGCCCGCTAGCGGACGCCCAGCTCCTGCGCCAGCACCGCCGCCTGCACCCGGCTGCGCAGCCCCAGCTTCCCCAGCAGCCGGCTGACATGCGTCTTCACCGTGGCCTCCGCCATGTCCAGCCGTACCGCGACGTCCGCGTTCGACAGCCCCTCGCCGAGGCACGCCAGAACCTCCCGCTCACGCCGCGTCAGTGCATCCAGCGCTGCGGGGGCGGGGCGCGGGGCCGGGGACGCGTGGGCGAACTCCGCGATGAGCCGGCGCGTCACCCCGGGGGCGATGATCCCCTCGCCCCGCGCCACCGTACGGACCGCGTCGATCAGCGCCCGCGCGTCGGTGCTCTTCAGCAGGAACCCCGCCGCCCCCTCCCGCAGCGCGCCGAAGACGTACTCGTCGAGGTCGAACGTCGTCAGGACCAGCACGTCCGCGAGCGCCTCGGAGGTGATCGCCCGGGTCGCCGCGATGCCGTCGAGCTTCGGCATCTGTACGTCCATCAGCACGACGTCCGGCCGCAGTTCCCGGGCCAGCGCGACCGCCTCCTCGCCGTCCGCGGCCTCGCCCGCCACCTCGATGCCGGGCGCCGAGCGCAGGATCAGGGCCAGTCCGGCCCGTACGGCCTGCTGGTCCTCCGCGATGAGCACCCGCACGGTCTCGTCCGTCATCCGGGCATCCCCTCCTCGTCCACGGGCAGGACCGCCGCGACCTGCCACACCTTCCCGTCCGCCGTCGCCTCCGGTCCCGCCGACAGCGTGCCGCCGAGCAGGCCCACCCGCTCCCGCATGCCCACCAGCCCCGCGCCGGAGCCCGGCGCCCGCGGCGCCTCGTCCTCGCGGTCGCCGAGCGGGCTCGTCACGCGTACGACGAGAGCGCCGTCATCGCTCACGCCGAGCCGCACGGCCACCTCGCCGGGGGCGGCGTGCTTCAGGGCGTTCGTCAGCGACTCCTGGACGATGCGGTACGCCGCCAGCTCCACCGGCGGCGGCAGCCGCAGCCCGGGCGGACGGCCGTCGGTGTACGCGACGGTGAGGCCGCTGGCCTCGCCGTTCGCCCGGGTCTGGTCGACCAGGGCGCCGACGCCCGCGAGCGTCGGGGCCGCCGAGGGTTCGCTGTCGCCGCTGCTGTCGCGCAGCAGGCCGATCAGGCGCCGCATCTCGGCGAGGCCCTGCACGCTGTTCTCCCGGATGACGCCGAGGGCCTCCCGGGAGGTGGCGGGGTCGTCCAGGGAGAGGGCGGCGGTGGAGTGGATGGCGATGGCGGAGAGGTTGTTGGCGACCATGTCGTGCAGCTCGCGCGCCATCCGCGCGCGCTCCGCGGCGACCGCCTCGCGCCGGTCGAGCTCGGCGAGCAGCGCGGTCTGCTCGGCGCGCAGGCGCTCGGTGTCGGCGCGCTCGCGGTGGGCGCGCATCAGCTGGCCCGTCCAGGCGGGGGTGAGCGTCACCGCGCCGGCCGCCGCGCCCAGGAGCAGCGCCTGGGGGTCCCGGAACGCCGCCAGCGTGCCGACGAGCACGCCGAGCGTGAACAGCCAGCTGCCGACCATCACCGTCCGGTTCAGCCGGCGGCTGCCGTACAGCACGGCCGCGTACACCACGTCGCTGAACATGATGATCGTGGCGAGCAGTGAGCCCAGGGCGATGTCCCCGGCCAGCGCGGCCACGGCGAGCACCAGCGCCCACGGCTGGCCGCAGCGCCGCAGCACCTCGGCCACGGCCATCGCGCCGAGGGGGAGCAGGAGCAGGGCGCCGCTGTCGCGGCCGCCGGCGGTGTTGTTGTACAGGCCGAGCGCGATCGACAGGGCGCCCGCGGCGAAGCCGACCCCCGCGATCACCAGGTCGTCCCGGTGCGGGCGGCGGCGGCGCGGTGCTTCCGCGTCCTCGGGGCTCTCCGTGCTCACCCCTCCATCAAACCGTGCCGGGACGTGGCTGACCTCCGCTTCCACGGCGGAGCGGGCGGCTCGGAGTACATCGAAGGATGCAGTGGCGGATCGTCGGCTGCGACGAAGAAGTGCGCGTTTCCGGGCGCCACGCTGAGAGGGACCGCTCGAAAGGGACCGCTCGGGACCGCTGAACGGGACCGCTCGACAGGGACCGCCGGAAAGGAGCACGGCCATGATCGTCACGATGATCGTCGTCTGCGAGGTCGCCTTCTGGGTGCTGCTCGCCGCCGGGCTGTCCCTGCGCTATCCGGCCCGTATGCCCCGCACGGGCGCCGCGCTGCTGCTCTGCGAGCCCGTGCTGGAGGTCGTGCTGCTGATCGTGACCGCGGTCGACCTGAGGAACGGCGCCGAGCCGGACTGGAGGCACGGGGTCGCGGCGCTGTACATCGGCTACACCGTCGCGTACGGCCACTACACGGTCAAGTGGATCGACGGCCACTTCGCCCACCGCTTCGCGGGCGGCCCGGTGCCGCCGAAGCCGCCGCGGTACGGCTCGGCGCGTGCGCGCCACGAGTGGAAGCTGTGGCTGCGGACCCTGCTGGGCGCGGCGGTGGCGCTGGGCCTGCTCCAGCTGGCCGTCTGGTACGTCGGTGACGCGTCGCAGACGGAGTCCCTGCGGAGCTGGCAGGCGACGGCGCTGCGGGTGGTGGGGATCCACGGCGTGATCGCGCTGACGTACACGCTGTGGCCGAAGAAGGCGCCTGCGGGCGCGGCGGAGCACCTGGCAGAGGAGTCCGCCGGACCGGTGCGGGAGGAGGCCAGGCCGCTGACCCGCCGCTGACGGACGGCAGCCGAAGGCGACCGGGTCCGGGTGACGGGACCCGGTCGCCGTGCGCTCACCGCGGGAGGTGACGCGCGAGCAGCTCGTGGCAGCGTCGGGCGCGCTCGGCGCGGACGCCGTCCAAGGCGGCGATTTCGCGGGTGTACAGATGCGCCTCGGTGACCGTGTCGGGGGCCACGCCGGCGAGGAACTCCGCGGTGGCCGCCGCGACGTCGCTCTCCAGGTCGAGGAGCAGCGCCCGGAACAGGGCCAGGAACGGGGCGCTGTCGTCGTCGTCCGCCGGGTCCGGGGGCATGTGCAGCAGCCTGGTCCACTGTTCGACGGCGAGCGCGTCGAACCCCGACTCCGCCGTGTTCAGCAGCGTCAGCTCGAAGATGTTGCGCACGTCGTCGGGCTGCCCGGCGACGGCCGCCTCGAGGTCCTCGCGCGCCTCCGCGAGCCGGCCCGCCTGCCGCAGGGCGGTGCCGCGCTCGGCGAGGGTCCACGGCTCGCCGGGGCTGAGTCCGAGGGCGGCGGTGAGGTCCGGGACGGCCTCGTCGGGACGGCCGGCCTGGCGGTGGGCCTGGCCGCGGGAGCTGAGAGCGAAGGCGTACTCGGGGATCAGGGCGAGCGCGGCGGTGAAGTCGCTGACGGCCCGGCCGTAGCGGCCGGCCTGGCGGTGCGCCTCACCGCGTTGCGAGAAGACCCAGGCGAGTTCGGGGTCGAGGGCGAGCGCGGCGTCGAGGTCGGTGACGGCCTGGTCGTAGCGGCCCGCCTCCCGGTGGGCCATGCCGCGGCGGCCGAGGACGAAGGAGTTCTCGGGGTTCAGGGCGAGTGCGGTGGTGAAGTCGGTGACGGCCTGGTCGGGGCGGTCGGCCTGGCGGTGGGCCTCACCGCGCTGGGAGAGGGCCCAGACGTACTCCGGGTCGAGGGCGAGCGCGGCTGTGAGGTCGGCGACGGCCTCGTCGTAGCGTTCGGCCTGTCGGTGCGTCGAGCCGCGTTCCCCGAGGACCCAGGCGAGCCCGGGGTCGATCGCCAGCGCGGCGTCGAGGTCGGTGACGGCCTGGTCGTAGCGGCCCGCCTCCCGGTGGGCCATGCCCCGGAAGCCGAGCGCCCAGGCGAAGCCGGGGTCGAGTCCGATCGCGGTGGTCAGGTCGCTCACCGCCTCGTCGTGCCGGTCGTGCCACAGGTGCAGGTCGCCGCGCCAGGCCCAGGCCCAGGCGTTGCCGGGGTCGGCGGCGGTCGCCCGGTCCAGGTCGCTGAGCGCCTCGTCGTCGCGGTCGACGAGGTAGAGGTGCCGGCCGCGGTACGCGTGCGCCCAGGACCGTGCCGCGGGGCCGAGGCGGCCGTGGGTCAGCAGGGCCGTGAGGGCGGCGGTGTTCGGCGCGTCGTCGGCGGCGGACCGCCGCAGCCGGCCGGCCCACGACAGCAGCCCGGGGTCGGCCGAGTCGTCGGCCGCCTGCTCCAGCACGTCTGTCCACTGCCGCAGGGCCGCCACCCCCTGGCCCGCGGCGTGCACCCCGTCCTTCAGCGCGTCCGCCAGCCGGTCCGCCGGCGCCGCGCACAGCAGGTGGTACGTCTCGTCCAGCCGGTGCCGCCGCCACCGCGCGTCGCCCCACCGTTCGCCCGTGGGCAGGTGCGCCTCGACGGCCGCCCGCCAGCCGCCGTACGCCCCGGCGAGCCGCAGGTGCGCCGCGGTCCACCGCTGCGGGGAGTTGGCGCGCTGCCGCCGCACCATGCTCGCCCGTACGACCGCGTGGTACTGCCGGAAGTCGCCGTGCCCCCGGACGAACGGCTGGGCGCACAGCCAGTCCCACGTCTCACGCGACTCGTCCGGGGCCGCCGCCGCGAACACGTCCTCGTTCAACTGCGGGGCCAGCGCGCACGCCAGCACCGTCTCGCGCCGGCCCGGTTCCGTGATCCACTGCACGAAGCGGTCGACCGCCACGTCCACCACGTCCCCGCCGGCGTCCACGTCGGCGGAGCTTCCCGGGCGGGCCAGGGCCAGCAGCTCCACGAGCAGCGGCAGCCCCATCGACAGCCTGAGCACCGCGTCGACGACGTCCGGGTCGGTCGCCCCGCGTGCCGTCAGCAGGGCACGCGTCTCCGTCTCGGTGAAGACCTCCAGCGGTACGTCCGCCACCCACGCCCGCAGCGGCGCCCAGTCGCGCTCCGCCAGCTCGTCGCGTCCCGCCAGGACGACCATCACGTTCGGGGGCAGCGGGCCGTGGCCGTCGGCCAGCAGCTCCCGCAACCAGCCGTCCAGCGAGCGGCCCGTCTGCTCCCACGTGTCGAGGAACAGCACCACCCACGGGTGCCGGCCGCCCAGCCGCGCCAGCTCCGACACGAACGCCCGGCTCACCGACCCCTCCGCGGCGCGCTCCCCGCGGCCGCGCGGACGGACGCCCTGCCGCAGCCTGTCCAGCCCCAGGGCCGCCGTGTCGGGGCTGGCCATCGCCGTGATCACCCCGGCGCCGGGCAGCAGCGACGCCGCGCCGAAGGCGGCCTGCGCCACGATCCTGCTCGACGCCGACACCTCACCGCCGCCGCGCCCGGATCCGGCCGCCGGCAGGGGCTCGGCCGCCGCCTCCAGCTCCCGGCGGTACTGCTCGGCCGCGCGGTCGAACTCCTTGAGCGGGCCCGCCTGTACGGCCAGCTGGGCGGCCAGCTCCGTCAGCGTCTGCGGTACGCCGTGGACGTCGTTCTCGTCGACGACGGCGGTCACCGCGCCCGCCCGGCGTGCCGCCTCCTGCCACTGGCGCACGAGGGTGGACTTGCCCACGCCGCCGACGCCGCGCACATGGAACAGGAACTCCGCCGGGTCCGTCTCGGACTCCGGGTCCTTGGCCAGGTTCTCCGTGAACAGCGCCAACTGCGCGCGGCGGCCCACGAACCGTGCCTGTGTACGCTGCCGGATCAGCTCACCGCGTGAGCGGCCCCGGCGTCCGGATCCCGTCCCTGTGCCTGCCATGAAGGCCACCACCCCGTCGCGACTCCGGGCGACGCGGTACCCCCGCCCGGCCGCCAGTATCGCGGATCACTCCGCCGCCCGCCGGACCTTCAAGTCCCTTCCGGCGGCGGGGTCTCACGCCCTGCGCCGCTTGCTGGGAATCTTGATGGCCCGCATGTCCGTGACCGCGACCTTGATCACCTCGTGCGGATAGCCCCGGGCCTCCAGCGCCGCCAGCGCGCGCAGCCCCGCGTCGTCCTCGTCCTCGTCGTCCGACTCCGGCGCGAGCTGGACGCGGAAGGTGAAGACCGACAGCCCCGAGTCGTACGAGAAGCTGCCCTCCTCGGAGAACGCCGTCTGCATCACGCCCGCCTCGGCGCGCAGTGACTCGCGCTGCCGTTCGTCGAGGTCCTTGAACTTCCCGCGCACCGAGACGCGGAACATCAGCGCTCGCCGCCCGGCACCCAGAGCACGTCGCCGACGGCTTTGTTCGCCGTACGGGCGAGGATGAACAGCAGGTCGGAGAGGCGGTTGAGGTACGTCGCGGTGAGCGGGTTCATCGTCTCGCCGTGTGCCTCCAGCGCCGCCCACGTGGAGCGCTCCGCGCGGCGGACCACCGTGCACGCCTGGTGCAGCAGGGCCGCGCCGGGGGTGCCGCCGGGGAGGATGAAGCTGCGCAGCTTCTCCAGCTCCTCGAGGAAGCGGTCGCAGTCCGCCTCCAGCTTGTCGACGTAGAACTGCTCGACCCGCAGCGGCGGGTACTCGGGGTTCTCGACGACGGGCGTGGCGAGGTCCGCGCCGACGTCGAAGAGGTCGTTCTGGACCCGGACCAGCACCGCCTTGACGTCGTCGGAGAGGTCGCCGAGCGCGAGCGCGGTGCCGATGACCGCGTTGGCCTCGTTGGCGTCCGCGTACGCGGAGATCCTCAGGTCCGTCTTGGCGACCCGGCTCATATCGCCGAGGGCGGTGGTGCCCTGGTCGCCGGTGCGGGTGTAGATACGTGTCAGATTGACCATGTGCCGAGCCTAGTCACCGCGGGGGTGGAAAGCGCCGCGCGGCGGGTGCGACGGGCGCCACACCGTCAGCCGTCCGCGGGGGCCGGCAGCCGCCAGACCCACTCCGTACGGCGGTCGAGGCCTGGCAGTTCGCCGCGCCCGGTCGCCCACAGGAAGGTCTCCCACGGCCCGGCGCCTTCGGGCATGCCGGGGAAGAGCCGGTCGAGGACGGCGGAGCAGACGCCGGCCGGCGGGTCGAAGTCCAGCCCGAGGCCGGTCGCGAGGTCGTGGGTGTGCGCGAGCACCTCCACCGCTCCCATGGCGGCGAAGTCGGCCGCGGAGGCCATCCCCGTCCGGTGGTAACCGCGGG
Source organism: Streptomyces sp. NPDC051940 (assembly GCF_040680895.1). NCBI lineage: Bacteria > Bacillati > Actinomycetota > Actinomycetes > Kitasatosporales > Streptomycetaceae > Streptomyces > Streptomyces sp. NPDC051940. The sequence goes on from NZ_JBFAXR010000159.1 coordinate 15,229, forward strand.
CGCCCGGGGGTGCGGTCTCCGCGACGGCCGCGAGCATCGTGCCGGTGGCCCGTACGGCCTCGACCAGCCCGTCCGGGGTGGCGCCGTCCTCGGCGCCCACGCAGGCCGGTACGTACGCGTGCGGGGCCCGGGTCGCGAGCTGCGCGGCGTAGGAGAACAGCACGTCGGCCAGGTGTACGGCGGTTCTCGCGCAGTCCCACTCCAGGCCCCCCGCACGCACCGTCCAGTCGGCGCCCGTGGCGGGCCGCAGCGCCTCGGCACTGGCGGCGACGGCCGCGCGCAGGGCCGCGGGGGTGTCCGGGGGCGTACGCCGCCGCGCGGCGCCCCAGAAGCCCCGCGGCGAGCCGGACACGTTCCGCACGACGGCCCCTATCCGCACCATGCGGTGCAGCATGCCACGCGGGGCCCGCGCCGTCTGCGTCTCAGCGGGGCCGGGGCATCGGGCCGGCGGGCGGCTGCTCCACACCGGGGCCGCCCGTGTGGGGGACCGGCACGTAGCCCCTGGCCGGCGTCGGCAGCGCCTCGACGCACGCCGCCGAGCACGCGTTCACCAGCAGCGGGAGGACGTCGGCCCCCGAGGTGTGCAGCGAGATCCAGACCCGGCGCAGCTCCGCGACCGGCCCGTCGCAGACGCTGCATCTACGGATCTCCGCGGCGCCCGGCACTCCGGGGTCCGGGGCGTCCCCGCCGGTCAGTGACGGGAAGGGTGGCCGGTACTTGTAGTTGCCGTACAGCGCGCGGGTGCTGACGGTGCTGCGCCGCAGCTTCGGACAGCGGGTGAGCTCGTACGGGAACCAGTGCAGCCGGTGGGAGGTGTACGGATCGAACTCCTCGAGGCTCTCCATGGCACCGATCTCCGGCGGGATCCGCACCAGGTTGCTGCCGTACAGCACGAGCTGCCGCACGGCCGTGAGACGGGCGATGGACGCGGGCAGCGTGACGATCTGGCGCCGCTGCTCGGCGGGGAGTTCCGCCAGCGGCGTGAAGACCTCGCGCCCGTCCGCCGCCGCCTCCTCGACCAGTTCGAGCAGCCGGATCCAGCCGGGCGCCCCGGTGTCCTGGCGGTCGGCGTGGAAGCGGGTCGGACTCGAAGGGGGTCACGCCCCCGCGCGCTGGAACACCCGGGTGCCGACGGTGAGCGCGCCCGCGCACAGGGCGGCGGCGACCAGGGAGCCGTAGAGCATCGAGGCGCTCGCGTAGTCGCCGGTGAACGCCGAGCGCATCGCGTCCACCAGGTAGCGGAACGGCATGAGGTGCGACAGCGCGTCCAGCCACCCGGGCGCCAGGGCCATCGGCAGCATCAGCCCGGAGAGCAGCATCGACGGCATCGCGACGGAGTTGACCACCGGGCCGAACTCCTGCGGTGTACGGACCTTCATGGCCAGCGCGTACGACAGCGAGGCCAGCGACAGCGTCAGCGCCCCCGTGAACGCGAAGCCGATCAGCACGCCCGGCAGCGGCGCGCGCAGGCCCATCGCCACGGCCGCCAGCACCAGCAGCACCGACTGGAAGAGGAACAGCGCGGTGTCCCGCAGCACCCGGCCCAGCAGCAGCGCCAGCCGGCTGACGGGCGTGACGCGCATCCGCTCCACGATGCCGAGGTTCTTCTCGATGATGATCCCGAAGCCGGCGAAGGACGCCCCGAAGAGGGCGAGTTGCAGCAGCAGCCCCGGCACGAGCACCTGCCAGGAGCTGCCGCCGGTGCCGAGGGGCAGGTCGGTCAGGAGCGGGCCGAAGAAGACGAGGTAGAGGAGCGGCATCAGGATGCCGAAGAGCATCTGCAGCCGGGATCCCAGGGTCTGGCGGGCGTAGCGGCCGAAGACCAGTGCGGTGTCGGCGGCGAGGACGGGCATGCGGGGGTCTCCTGTACGGGGGGCTTGTGCGTGTTGTGTGGTTCGTGTCGGCCACGCGGCTCAGACCGCGAGCGGTGCCGCCGCCGGGTCCGGGGCCGGTGCGGGGGCGCGGCCGGTGATGGCGAGGAAGGCGTCCTGCAGGGAGGCGTCGGGGGAGCCGGCGTAACGGGTCTTCAGCTCCCGCGGCGTGCCCTCGGCCGCGACGACGCCCTGGTCGACGACGACCAGGCGGTCGGCGAGCGCGTCGGCCTCGTCGAGGTAGTGCGTCGTCAGGAACACCGTCGTGCCCCACTCCGCCCGGATCCGGCGGACCAGCTCCCACAGGTCGGCCCGGCTGCCCGGGTCCAGGCTGGTCGTCGGCTCGTCCAGGAACAGCACGGCGGGGCGGTGGGTGAGCGCCATCGCGAGGTCCAGGCGGCGGCGCTGCCCGCCGGAGAGCGTCGCGCACTTGCGCTCCAGCAGCTCCGTCAGGCCGAGGTCGTGGGCCAGTTCCGCGGCGCGGGCGTGCGCCTGCGGTCTGGTCAGCCGGTAGAGGCGGCCCTGCATGACGAGTTCCTCGCGGACGGTCGCGTTC
>NZ_JBFAXR010000160.1:0-17604 GCF_040680895.1 Streptomyces sp. NPDC051940
GCCGCGACGCCCTCGCGGTAGCCCCCCAGACCCCCCGTCCCACGCCCCCGCTCCCGCCCACACGCATACGCAAGAGAACTGATGAGGTCGTCCAGATCCGGAAACCACGCGTTGGTCACCGTCGGCTTGCGCGCCCACTGGACGCACCCCCGCGTCCCCACGCGCGTGGGCGGGGCCGGGATCCAGGAGCCGTCGCCGCGGATCGCGAGGTCGATCCCGGACGGCGTGTACCCGAGCTGCCGCAGCAGGCCGTCCGCCTTCGCCTCCGCCCCGGGCAGGACGAAGAACAGCATCCGGCGGTCGGGCGTGGCCGCGATCGGCCCGAGCGGCACGTCCGTCCGCTCGAGCCGCGCGAGCGCGAGGCAGCCCGCGGTCTCCGGCACGTCGACGACGTCGAACTGCCGTCCCGTGGGCAGCATCACCGAGGCCCGGGGCGTCTTCCCCCACATCCGCCGCACCGTCGTGGGCGACGCCGTCGCCGCCGCCTTCCAGTCCCGGCGCGCGGGGTGTGCGCCCGGCGCCTGGCAGTCCGGTGCGCCGCACGAGCAGTGCTCCACGCCGCCGCCCAGCCGGTCCTCGGGATACTCGAGCCAGGTGCCCGGGATGACGTCCCAATGCCGTTCCTCGACGTAGAGCAGGGCCGCGTCGAGCAGGTCGCTGCCGATCCCGCCTTCCGCCGTACGCTTCTGAGTGGGTACTTGCGCGGTGGAGTTGACTCCCAGAGTGTCGTTCACGCTCATCACAACTTCCCCTCCGAGCTGGGGTTACGGGGAGGGTTACGGCCCGGTGCGACACCTCGGGGCGCATTGGCGCAGTCAGGGGGGCACGCGTTTCCGCGCCCCGTGAGCGGCAATGATCACCATGAGTGGCGGAAACCCGCCAGCCCGTGACTCTCCGTCCCTCAGGGGGTCGTGCATGGCCGCGAGGCCGATCATCACCCGCCAGCCCAACGAACGACTGCAGCACATGATCCAGCACGCGGCCTGCTCGAACGCCGGGCTGGCCAGGCGGGTGAACATAGTGGGTGCGGAGCACGGCCTCGACCTGCGGTACGACAAGACCTCCGTGGCCCGCTGGCTGCGCGGCCAGCAGCCGCGCGGCCGGGCCCCGGCGATGGTCGCCGAGGCGCTGGGCCGCAAGCTGGGCCGTACGGTCACCCTCGACGAGATCGGCATGTCCGACGGCCGCCCGGCGGGCGCCACCGTCGGCCTCGGTTACGCACCCGGGCTGGCCGAAGCCCTGGACCAGGTGCGCCAGCTCTGGCGCAGCGACGTGACCAGGCACGCGTTCCTGATCGAGGCGCCGCCGACGGCCGCCGCGCTCGTGGAACCCAGCCGCGACTGGCTGATCGGCACCGGACCGCCGGCCGCCGTTCCTGCGCAGGGGCGCCGGGCCGGTGGTCCGCGGGTGGGGCGGGGCGACGTCGCGGCGATCCGTACCGCCACGGAGGGCTTCGTCCGGCTCGACCGGCGCCACGGCGGCGTACTGATCCGCCCGGCGGTCGTGCACTACCTCTCCGGCGTGGTCTCCGTCCTGCTCGGCGGCACCTGCGCCGAGGCGACGGCGCGCGAGCTGTACGCGGCCGCCGCCCGGCTGACGGAGGTCGCCGGTTCCATGGCGGTGGACGCCGGCCGTCCGGGCCTGGCGCTGCGCTACTACATCCAGGCGCTGCGCCTCGCGGAGGCCGGCGGCGACCGGGGGCTCGGCGGCTATGTGCTGTGCGCGGGGATGAGCCGCCTCGCCGCGGACATCGGCAGCGCCCGCGAGGCCCGCCAGCTCGCCCGGACGGGCATCGAGGGCACCCGCGAGCAGGTGCCGCCGCGCGCGCTGGCGCTGTTCCACGCCGCGGAGGCCCGTGCCGCCGCGGCGGGCGGCGACGCCCGCGGCTGCCGGGGCGCCGCGGACCGCGCGCTGGCGGAGATGGAGCGCGCGCAGGCGCAGCCGCGGTCCAGGGGCAGCGAGGCCGATCCGCCGTGGATCGCGCACTTCGACCCCGCGTACCTGGCCGGCGAGCTGGCGCAGTGCCATCGCGCCCTGGGCCGGCCCGCGGCGGCCGCGCGGTGCGCGCAGGAGGCCCTCGCCGGGCATCCGGCGGAGCGGGTGCGGCGGCGGGTGATCGACCTGGCGCTGCTGGCGACCGCGCAGGCGGAGCAGCGGGAGGTGGAGGAGGCGTGCGGCAACGGGGTCCGGGCGGTGGAGTTGCTGCGCGGCATCGGATCGGTCCGCGCGACGGCGGGTGTGACGGAACTCGCACGCGTGCTGGAGCCCTACGGGCACGAACCGGCGGTGCGCGAGTTCAGCAAGCACCTGGAGGGGCTCGGGGCATCGCCTGCGGCGGCCGGGAGCAGGTAGCGTAACCCGACTGAAGGCGTGTTCGGTCAGGTGTGGTTACGAGGAGAACCGGTGTCGCACAGCGGAATGAGCGGTGAGCCGCAGGCCCAGGAGCGCGACGGCGTGACTCCGGCGGGCGGCCGGCCCTGGGGCTCCGACCCGGCCGGCCGGTCCGGTTACGCCGGAGACCTCCCGCCCGACGGCCGTCCGGCGTACCCGGCGGGTACGAACGGTGCTGTCCCCGCGGACGGCCACCAGGCGTACCCGCCCGCGCCCGGCGGCTACGCGCCCGCCCCGTCCCCGGACGCCGAGGCCACCCAGTTCATACCCCCGGTCCCCGGCGGGGACTGGCCCGCGGCGGCCCCGCAGCCGGCCGACGCGGAGGCCACCCAGTACCTCCCGCCCGTTCCCGGCCAGGACCCGGTCGCGGGGAGCGGCGGCCAGGACGACGCGTACCGCATGCAGTCCTACGAGGTGTACGAGGCCGCCGCCGCCCCGCCGAACGCCCGTGCCCGGCACGCGGCCAACGACTTCGACGCCCTGTACCGCGACACCCCGTCCGCCGATCCGGGTGCCACCCAGCAGATCCCGCGCTACCAGCAGCCGCCGCCGGACCAGGGCGGCTACGACCCCTACTACGACGACGGCACCGACGACCGCTCGCCCTCCGTCCCCCGCTGGGCGATGGTCGCCCTGGGCACCGCCGCCTGTGTCGTGCTGGGTCTGACCGCCGGCTGGCTGCTCAGCAGCGGCGACGGCGACGACGACCCGTCGCCCACCGCCGCCACCCAGAGCGCACCCGCGAGCGGCGAGCCCAGCGAGAAGCCCGCCGAGGACGGTGCGAAGGCCCAGGCCGTCAAGCTCAGCGATCTGCTGGCCACCAGCAACGACAGCCGCACCGCGGTGATCGGCGCGGTGGAGGACATCAAGCAGTGCGAGAACCTGGGCAAGGCCGCGCAGGATCTGCGCGCCGCCGCCCAGCAGCGCAACAGCCTGGTCACCCAGCTCCAGGGCCTGGCCATCGACCAGCTGCCCAACCACGCCAAGCTCGCCGACAACCTCACCAGCGCCTGGAAGGCGTCCGCCTCGGCCGACACGCACTACGCGAACTGGGCCGACCAGATGGCCCGCGGCGGCAAGCGCGGCTGCGGCGGCGATGACGACGACCGCCAGGCCCGTGTCACGGCCGAGAAGCGCGCCGGCGACCAGCAGAGCGGTATCGCCTCGCAGGCCAAGCAGCGCGCCGCCCAGCTGTGGAATCCGACCGCGCGGAAGTACGACCTGCCCACCCGCCAGGCCACCCAGCTGTGACGCCGGTCGTACGGCGCGCCTGATTGACCCGCATACGATCGGTTCCATGCAAGCTTCCGAAAGCTCTTCCCGAGCCGGGCGCCGCTCCAGCAGGATGAGCACCATGCCCATCCAAGACATGCCCTGGTGGCGCTGGCGCGCGAACGTCCGCTCCGCGCTGCACATGCTCTCCGACACCGCCTTCCAGCAGGAGTACTGGGCGGCGGGCGTCCCCGGCTACGGGGACGTGACCGACGCGGTCTACCGGCTGGTCGAGGACACCTGGCTGGACAACTGGTCGGCCGAGAAGTACGTCGGAACGATCTTCCGCGACTCGCAGGAAGCGGCCTTGGTGGACGTTGCCGTGCTGCGGGTGCTGCGCATCATGCACCAGGTCGGCGCGGACGCGCCCGTCTCCGCGTATCTGGCGCACCACGGCTGGCCGGAGGCGCTGCGCGCCACCCGCGAGGCCCATGTGCGGCTGACGGAGAACGACAGCGAGGACCCCGACGCCCCGCCCAAGTCCCTCGAAGTGCTGGCGATCATGACCGGAGCGGCGTGACGTTCGTCTCGCGTATGCGAAGGTAGTCCGCATGAGCGCCGCGCAGCCCGCCCAACGGTCCGCCGACCAGTCCGTCGAGTACATCCTCACGCTGTCGTGTCCCGACAAACAGGGCATCGTGCACGCGGTGTCCAGCTATCTCTTCATGACGGACTGCAATATCGAGGACAGCCAGCAGTTCGGCGACCGGACCACCGGGCTGTTCTTCATGCGGGTGCACTTCTCCGCCGGCGCGCAGGTCACGCTGGAGCGGCTGCGGGCCAGCTTCGCGGCGGTCGCCGACTCCTGGCAGATGGACTGGGAGCTGCACGAGGCGCGGGCCAGGATGCGGGTGCTGCTCATGGTCAGCAAGTTCGGGCACTGCCTGAACGACCTGCTCTTCCGCACCTCGATCGGCGCCCTGCCGATCGAGATCGCCGGAGTGGTCTCCAACCACACCGACTTCCGCGAGCTCGTCGCCTCGTACGACATCCCCTTCCACCACATCCCCGTCACCGCCGACACCAAGGCGCAGGCCGAGGCGCAGCTGCTGAAGCTGGTGCGGGCGGAGGACGTGGAGCTGGTGGTGCTCGCCCGCTACATGCAGGTCATCAGCGACGATCTGTGCAAGCAGCTGTCCGGGCGGATCATCAACATCCACCACTCCTTCCTGCCGAGCTTCAAGGGCGCGAAGCCGTACCACCAGGCGCACGCGCGCGGCGTGAAGCTGATCGGCGCCACCGCGCACTATGTGACGGCCGACCTCGACGAGGGCCCGATCATCGAGCAGGAGGTCGAACGCGTAGGCCACGAGGTCACCCCGGAACAGCTGGTGGCCATCGGCCGCGACGTCGAATGCCAGGCGCTCGCGCGCGCCGTGAAATGGCACAGCGAACACCGAGTCCTCCTGAACGGCACCCGAACCGTCGTATTCGCCTGACCGCACCTCCCGGCGCAGGACGGCGAGGGACGCAATACCAGCCCGTCCGGCGTTTGAGGACTTCGGCGAAGCCGAAACGCGCCGCAGGCGCCGACGGAACGCGACCGACCGACGGACCGGAAGTCAGAGCCGACTCAGCGCCGCCGCAGCGTAGAGCACCTCGCCCACCGCCCGAGCATCACCATCACTACCCGCCGCAGCCTCCTCAGGCGCCAGATGCCCCGCGGCTATCTTGCAGAACTCCACACCCTCCAGCACCACATGAGCCACCTTCCCCTTCTGGGAGGCGGCCGCCGCAGGCGAGTCGAGCGGGATGAACCAGTCGCCGCCGCCCTCCCCCTCGATCTCCAGATGCAGACTGCGCCCCTCCTCCCCGGCCTCGAGGAGCTCCGCCGGCGGCCCCGCCAGCCCCGCCCGGCGCCGCTCGGCGAGCGAACGCGGCAGCATCCGCGCCGCCAGCTCGATCAGCCGGTGCAGATGACGGGGCTCGGGATCGCCGTACGGATAGGCGACGGCGTCGGCGATGTCCGCCGCGTGTATCCACGTCTCGAAGGCCCGGTCGACGAAGGCGTCACGGATCGGCAGGCTGATCCCCGGCCCGTACGGGACGGGGACGTCGGCGACGCTGCGGGCGCCGAAGGAGGCGGTGCGGATCAGCCGGTAGTTCTGGTCGCGCCAGACGCCGCGCACCGTGCCGGCGTGGCTGCGGCGCAGCTCGCGGGAGAGCCGCTGCTGCTCCGCGTGGGAGGAGCCGGCCTCCTCCCAGAACGTCTCCGTACGCTCCTCGGGCGAGGCGACCGGGGTGCCCGGCGGCGGCGCCTCGGCGCCCGTCCGCAGCGGGTCGGGCAGGCCCAGCGCGAGCGCCGCCAGCCCGTCGACGGCCAGCAGATGGCCGATCACCCCGGCGACCGACGTCTCGCGGCGGGCCGTTCGCTCGCCGTCGTACCAGCTGAGCATGACGGGCGCGCCCCACTCCGACTCGTCCATGTCCTCCAGCAGGGCGTCCAGCCGGGCGGTCTCCGCGTCGTAGGCGGCGGCCCAGCCGGGGACGGGCAGTTGGGGGCGGCGCCGCTCGCGGGAGAAGTCCAGCACCCGGGCCCGTAGCCCCGGATCGAGGTCGAGCCCTTCCTGCGGGTGCAGCATCGTCACGGCGCCGCGCAGCCGCAGCGCCTCGTCGGCGCAGGCGCCGCAGTCGGTCAGGTGCGCCTCGACGGCGGCCGTCTCCTCCGGCGCGCAGGCGGCCAGCGCCCAGGCGCCCAGGAGGGACTGGAGGAGGGCGTGGTCGTACGGGCCCATGCTCATGACGGCCACCCGCCGGGGACCGCGGGCGCGGCGGAGGGCCCGCCGGGCGACGGCGGCGGCTGGGCGGTGGCCAGCAGTTGCAGGCCCAGCCGCAGCCGGCGGCGCGCCTCCGCGTGGGTGATGCCCAGTTCGGCGGCGGTCTGCCGGTAGTCGCGGCGCTGGAAGTACGCCATCTCCAGGGCGGCGCGCAGGGGCGACGGCATGGACTGCAGTATGTAGTCCGCGCGGGCCTCGGCCGCCAGCGCCTGGATCCGGACCTCGGAGGCCGTCTCCTCCTGCGGCGTCGGCGTGTAGCCGCGCTCCTTCTGCTCGTTGATCTCGTCCCAGCGCAGCCGCCGTACGGCCCGCTTGTGCGCGATCGTCGCCAGCCAGGCGCGCAGCGGGGTGCGGCGCGGGTCGTAGGCGTCGGGGTGCTGCCAGAGGTAGGCGAAGACGTCCGCGGTGATCTGCTCCGCGGCCTCGTCGTCCGACAGTACGTGGCGGGCCAGCCCGTACACGAGGGAGGCGTGCCGGTCGTAGAGCTCGCCGAGCGCGGCGGCCTCGCCGCGCGCGAGGCGCTGCTGCATCTTGCGGTCCCAGCGCGGCGGCGCGTCCTGCGGGTACGTCATCGAACCCCCCTCCGTGCGCGTCCCCCGTGCTGTGGCGTAGCGGTCCTATCGAATGTAGTGCAGCGAGGGCGTTTCGCGCTGGGACAGTTGGGCAGGCGGTGGTGGAACGCCGACCGGGGCACGACGGGCCGAAGGACACCGATACGTGACGTTGCGGATGGATGAGAGCGAGCGGAACGGCTGGCTCGTCCTGCGGGTGCACGGGGAGATGGACCTTCTCACCTCGCCCGCACTGCGGCACCGGCTGCACGAAGCCGTCGCCCAAGGGCGGCGCGACGTGGTCGTCGACCTGGCCGGCGTACGGGTCTGCGACTCCAGCGGGGTCGGTGTGCTGATCGCCGTCCGCCGCCAGATCCGCTCCTGCGGCGGCCGCCTGCGGCTGGTCCTGCCGGACGGCCGCGAACCGGCCGAGTCCCAGGTGAACCGGGTGCTTTCCGCTCTCGGCGTACGACGCCTCTTCGAGGTGTACGGCGAGCTGGGCGAGGCACTGGACGACCTGGGTGAGCCGCTGCCGGCGTGAGCACCCGGGCCGCCGGGTTCCACACGGGGGTCGACTTCGGGGTGGGGACGGGGACCCCCGTGCTGGCCGTGGGGCCGGGGACGGTCGTCACCTCCGCCTTCGACGGGTCGTACGGCAACTACGTCGTCATCCGGATGACGGACGGCCACTACGCGCTCTACGCCCACCTCAGCGAGCGCGCGGTGGCGCAGGGCGCGTCGGTCGCCGGCGGCCAGCGGATCGGCCTGTCGGGCGCGACGGGCAACGTGACGGGCCTGCACCTGCACTTCGAGGCGCGCAGCACGAACTGATCCAGGCGGCCTGAAGCTGAAGCTCCCGCCGGCCTGAGCTGCTTCGCGGAATCCGCTCGGCGTACCCCCCCCGGGAGGCGCTAGGCGTCCGTGAAGCGTTCGCGTAGCTGGTACTTGAGGACCTTGCGGAGGGTCTCGTTGCGGGGGAGGGCGTCGACGACCTCCAGCCGCTCCGGCAGCTTGTGTACGGCGAGACCCTGCGCGCTCAGGTACGACGTGACGTCCCGCAGGGTCAGCGGCGCGGCGCCCGCGGGCTGCTCGACCACCGCGCAGACCAGCTCCCCGCGGACCGGGTCCGGCAGGCCGACCACGGCCACGTCGCCGACCGCGGGGTGCTCGTACAGGAGTTGCTCGACCTCCTTGGCGGAGATGTTCTCGCCCTTGCGGATGATGATGTCCTTCACCCGCCCCGTGAGGACGAGATGGCCGCTCTCGGTGAGATGCCCCAGGTCGCCGGTGATCAGGAAGCCGTCCGCGTCGAACGCCGCGGCGCTCTGGGCGGCGTCGAGATACCCCTGGCACACCGCCTCGCCGCGCAGCCGCACCTCGCCGTCGTGCCCGGCGGGCAGCGGCTTCCCGTCCGCGTCGGTGACGCGGATCTCCATCGCGGCGGGCGGGCGGCCCTCGGTGGTGGCGAGGTTCTCGGGGGTGTCGTCGGGGGCGCCCATGGTGATCATCGGGGCCTCGGTCATGCCGTAGCCGTGGGTGAGCAGGCAGCCCATCTCCCGCCGGACCTCGTGGAACAGCTCGGGCGGCTTGGGCGCGCCACCGCCCGCGAGGAGGCGGAGGGTGGGGATGAGCCTGGTGTCCGGCTGTTTGCGCTGCTCGGCCAGGAACATCGAGTAGAACGCCGTGGAGCCGCCGGCGACGGTGACGCCGTTGCGGCGGTACGCGTCGAGGGCGGCGGGCAGGGCGAACTGCTCGAAGAGGACGGCCGGTATGCCGGAGAGCAGCAGCATGACGAGGTAGTCGGGGCCGCCGATATGGGCGTACGGGAAGGCGATCGAGCCGATGTCGTCGGCGCGCAGCCGCAGCGCGAGCGCGAGGCAGGCGCCGCCCGCGATGAGGCTGCGGTCGGTGTGGCGGACGCCCTTGGGGTCGGAGGTGGTGCCGGAGGTCCAGTAGATCCAGCGGACCTCGGTGCCGTCCGTGGGGGGTGGGGGGAGGGGTTCCGCGGTCCCGGTCCCGGTCGCGGGGTCGGGGGCCTGGCCCGGTTCGGGGAGGTTGTCGTAGGCGGCGATTACCCTTGGGCGGGTGTGCGGGGCGGTGGGGTTTCGGGCGTCCGGTGCGCGTGCGGCCGACGGTTCTGCCGTCCTCGTTTCTGCCGCCGCCGTCTCCGCCGCCGTCTCCGTCTCCGTCTCCGTCTCCGTCGCCGCCGTCCCCGCCACCGCCGTCTCCGCCACCACCGCCGCCGCCACCCGCTCCGCCAGCGCCGCGTAGTCGTAGCCGCGCCACTCCCGCCCCGGGGTGGCCAGGAAGTCCGCCCGTGTCTCGCGGACCGCGAAGCCCAGTTCGCGCTCCCGGTACATGGGCATGACCGGGCTCTGCACCGCGCCGAGCCGGGCCAGGGCGAGCGAGAGGACGACGGTCTCGATCCGCGTCGGCAGCTGCCAGACGAAGCTGCTCCCCGGCCGTACGCCGAGCCGGTGCAGCCCCGCGGCGGTGCGTTCGGCGCGCGCCTTCAGCTCGCCGAAGGTCACCGTGCGGTCGTCGGCCGGGGTGTCGCCCGCCTGGATCAGCGCGGGCGTGTCCGGGGAGAGGGCGGCTCGGCGGGCCAGCAGCGCCCAGAGGGTGGGGGCGTCCCGCAGCTCCCGCGGTACGGCGCCGGCCTCCGGTTCCGTGGACGCGCTCCCCGTCATCGCCGCGGCCTCGTCCCGCATCTCGACCCCTCCGTCGGCAAGCTGACGCACAGTCAGATTGCGGGCAGCGTAGGGCGTCGCGCCCGAGGGGTCCAGAGGTGCGGCGGGAGCCCTCCGCCGCAACCCGGCCACCCGGTTGCCTTGTCGCCCCGAACCCGGGACGGCTAGCCTCGTATCTGACGACCCGTCAGACTCGGAGGCGCCCCATGGAGCTGCCCAGGATCATCAGCGTCGACGACCATGTGATCGAACCGGCGCATCTCTTCGAACGGTGGCTGCCCGCGAAGTACCGGGACCGGGGCCCACAGCCGACCACCGCCGGGATCGGCGAGCTGGAGTACGTGGGCGGGAAGTACCGGATCACGATGGATCCGGACGGGCCCCCCACCGACTGGTGGATCTACGAGGACCTGAAGTTCCCGTACAAACGCAACATCGCCGCCGTCGGCTTCGACCGCGACGACATGACGCTGGAGGGCATCACCCGCGCCGAGATGCGCCCTGGCTGCTGGGACCCGGCGGAGCGGCTGAAGGACATGGACCTCAACCACGTCGAGGCGTCCCTGTGCTTCCCCACCTTCCCCCGCTTCTGCGGCCAGACCTTCGCCGAGGCCAAGGACAAGGACGTCGCGCTGGCCTGCGTACGGGCGTACAACGACTGGATGGTCGAGGAGTGGTGCGGCGACAGCGGCGGCCGGCTGATCCCGCTGTGCCTGATCCCGCTGTGGGACGTCGGGCTGGCCGTCGAGGAGATCCGGCGCAACGCCGCGCGCGGCGTGAAGGCGGTGACGTTCAGCGAGATCCCGACGTACCTCGGGCTGCCGAGCATCCACTCCGGCTACTGGGACCCCTTCTTCGCCGTCTGCGAGGAGACCGGGACCGTCGTCAACATGCACATCGGGTCGAGCTCGCAGATGCCCGCCGCCTCCCCCGACGCCCCGCCCGCCGTCCAGGCGACGCTGAGCTTCAACAACGCCATGGCGTCCATGACGGACTTCCTCTTCAGCGGCGTGCTGGTGAGGTTCCCCCGGCTGAAGCTCGCCTACAGCGAGGGCCAGATGGGCTGGATCCCGTACGCGCTGGAGCGGGCGGACGACGTGTGGCGCGAGCACCGCGCCTGGGGCGGGGTGCGCGACCTCATCCCCGAGCCCCCGTCGACGTACTACTACCGGCAGATGTTCGCCTGCTTCTTCCGCGACCGGCACGGCGTGGCCTCGCTCGACGTCGTCGGCCGCGACAACGCCGTCTTCGAGACCGACTACCCGCACGTCGACTCGACCTTCCCGCACACCAAGGAGGTCGCGCTGGAGCACGTGAAGGGTCTGGACGACGAGACGGTCTACAAGCTGATGCGCGGCAACGCCATCCGCATGCTCGACCTCGACCTCGACCGGGACCTCGATCGGGACCGAGACCTCGACCGGGACCTCGGCCTCGGTCCCGACCGGGCCTGATCCGGCGTGGACCTCACGTACACCGAGGAGGAAGAGGCCTTCCGCCGCGAGCTGCGCGACTGGCTGGCGAAGGTCCTGCCCGGGCTGCCGCCGAAGCCGGCCGCCACCGACTGGCCGGGGAGGCGGGCGTACGACTGCGCCTGGCAGCGGATGCTGTACGACGCCGGGTACGCCGGTCTGCACTGGCCCGCCGACTCCGGGGGGCGCGGGGCCTCGCCCACCGAGCACCTGATCTTCCTGGAGGAGACGGAGAAGGCCGGGGCGCCGTATGTGGGCGCCGGGTTCGTGGGGTTGCTGCACGCGGGCCCGACCATCGCCGTGGAGGGGACGGACGCCCAGCGGCGGCGCTGGCTGCCGCCGATCCTGCGCGGGGACGAGGTGTGGTGCCAGGGCTTCTCCGAGCCGGAGGCCGGCTCGGACCTGGCCGCGCTGCGGACGCGGGCGGTGCGGGACGGGGACGCGTACGTCGTGAGCGGCGCCAAGCTGTGGACCTCGCACGCCGAGGTCGCCGACTGGTGCGAGCTGCTGGTGCGCACGGACCCCGAGGCCCCGAAGCACCGCGGCATCACCTGGCTCGCCCTGCCGATGGACGCGCCCGGCGTCACCGTGCGGCCGCTGCGGACGCTCGCCGGGTCGCAGGAGTTCGCGGAGCTGTTCCTCGACGAGGTGCGGGTGCCGGTGGGCAACCGGGTCGGGGCGGAGAACGACGGGTGGCGGGTCACGATGGTCACCCTGTCGTTCGAGCGGGGGACGGCGTTCGTGGGGGAGGTCGTCGCCTGCCGGCGGGTGCTGGGCGCGCTGGCGGCGCGCGCCCGGGAGAACGGGCGCTGGGACGACGGCGCGCTGCGCGGGCGGCTCGGGCGGCTGCACGCCGAGTTCGCGGCGCTCTGGCGGCTGGTGCAGTGGAACGTCAGCGAGGCCGCCGCGGGCGGCGTGCCGGGCGCCGGCGGCTCGGTGTTCAAGCTGCGCTTCTCGCACGCCCGGCAGGAGCTGTACGACGTCGCGGCCGAGGTCCTCGGCGCGGCGGTGCTGGACCTGGACGAGGAGTGGGTCGTCGACCGGCTGAGCTCACTGTCGTACACCATCGCCGCCGGCACCTCGCAGATCCAGCGGAACATCGTCGCCGAGCGGATCCTCGGCCTGCCCAAGGGGTGAGCGTGCGGTTTCAGCTGACGGACGACCAGCGGGCGCTGCGGGACGGGATGCGGTCGCTGCTGCGGGGGCGGTTCGGGCGCGAACGGCTGCGCGCGTGCGTGGAGAAGCCGGGGCTCGACCGGGCGCTGTGGGCCTCGCTGGCGGAGGCCGGGCTGTTCACGCTGCGGCTGCCCGAGGACGCCGGGGGCGCGGGGCTGGGGCTGCCGGAGGCGGTGCTGCTCTTCGCGGAGGCGGGCCGGGCGCTCGTACCGGGGCCGCTGGTGGCGACGCATCTGGCGGGGCGGGGGGACGCGGTGGTGACGGTCGGGGAGCCGGCGGGGTCGGTGCCGTATCTGGAGGACGCGGATCTGGTGCTGACGGCGGACGGTCCGCGTCCGGCAGCGTCGGTACGGGGGCAGGCCGAGCCCGTACGGTCCGTCGATCCGCTCACGCCGCTGCACCGGACGTCGGCGGGCTCGCCCGAGGCGTTGCGGTACGAGGGGGCGCTGCTCACGGCGGCCCTCCAGCTGGGGGGTGCCGAGGCGGTGCTCAAGGCTACGGTGGCGCATGTACGAGCGCGCGCGCAGTTCGGCCGCCCCGTGGGCGCGTTCCAGGCGGTCAAGCACCTGTGCGCCGACATGCTCACGCGCGTCGAACTGGCCCGCGTCGCGGTCTACGCGGCGGCGGTGACGGGGGACGCGGCGGACGTCGCGACCGCGAAGCTGCTCGCCGACGAGGCGGCCGTGCGCGGGGCCCGGGACGCGATCCAGCTGCACGGCGGCCTGGGCTTCACCTGGGAGGCGGACCTGCATCTGTATCTGAAGCGGGCCTGGCTGCACGAGCGCGAGTGGCTGTCCGGGGCGGGGGCGGCGGACGAGCTGGCGTTGCTGCTGTGACTACCCAGCGTCGTCGTTCAAACGTGCCGACCTGTCACAGCACGGAGTTGACGAGGGGCTCCGGTACGCTCCGTAAGGTGCGAGTCGTCCATAGGCGTCACGGCGTCGCGGAGGCCGGTCGGGTCTCGGCGGACGCAGCGGTGCGCCGGGGTGGAGGCCGCAGTAAGCCGTGCGGCAAGGGGTGTTCGACGCCCGGACGCACGCGTCGCACAGTATGCCGCAGACGTACTCCTTCGCGCTGGAATATGCCCGAAGCGCTTGTGGCAGTGACGCTACGTCAATCATGCTGTACAGCAATGAGGTCACAGCGTGTGACGATCCGGGTGGTGTGAGCGGTGCAGCAGCTCCAGGTTCAGCTCGTGGTCCGGCCCGATCCCGTGGAGGTGGGGCGGGCCCGGAGGTGGGCGCGTACACGACTGGCGTGGGTGGGGATGGAGGGCGACGACCCTAGCGCGGAGACGCTGATCCTCCTCATCTCGGAGCTGGTCACGAACGCGGTCGTGCACACGGGCCGGCCCGCCGAACTCCGGCTCGTGCTGCCCCGGCACGGCGTGGAACCGGGAACGCTGCGCGTCGAGGTCGTCGACGGGAGCGTGCGCGCGCCTCAGCCCCGGCAGGCGGGGGCCGACGAGACACACGGGCGGGGGCTGGAGCTGGTCGACGTGCTGGCCGACCGATGGGGCTGGCAGACGGAGACCACCGGCAAGCGGATCTGGTGCGAGGTGGACCGGCTGCGTCCGCCGGCCGCCGGGACGGGCGGGCTGCCCGTGGCGGTCGTCGCCCACCCGGGCGCGTGCGAGCACGCGCGCGCCGTCCCGCAGAGCAGTTGACCTGCAAAGTCCAGACCAGGTGTTGACGCGCGGTGCTCGACTGATCACCCTTGTGGACAGCGATTCGTCGGCGAGGGGACGCTGAGGGCGCGCTGTCGCGGGTCCGGCGCGGACTCCGATGCGGCTTCCTTGGCGAACGCGGGTCGCTCGACCGGCAGTCCCGGGCCGAACGCGGGCTGCTGTCGCCGGGTGGCGGTCCGCGGATGCCACGCTCGGGGTGCGCGTCGGCGCACCGTCACCCGGCCCTCGGCGCGGTTCGCCGCCGGGCTTACAGAACCGCCACCGGGGCGACCGGCGCGCCCGTGCCGCCGGTGAAGGGTTCGGGGGTCGCCGAGAGCAGGAACGCGTGGCGTCCCGCCTCCACGCAGGCCGTCGCCAGCTCCTCCAGGTTCCAGTTCTGCCCCTGCAGCATGCCCATCTCCACCAGATGCAGGGCGTGTACGGGCAGCCACATCGCGGGGTCCTCCGGCGGGATCACCTCGAACGCGATGGTGTCCGTGGCCACCGCGGCGACGTCCCGCGCGTGGAACCACTCCGGCGTACGACGCGACAGCCCCGGACTCGCCCCGCCGCCGTACCCCTGGGCGTCACCGGCGAGATAGCGCCGCATCCGGCCGGTGCGGACGAGCACGATGTCGCCGGCGCCGACCTGGACACCGGCCTGCTCCTCGGCCGCCTCGAGGTCCTCCGGGGTGATCGCGTGGCCGTCGGGCAGCTCGTCGGCGCCGTGCGCGCGGGCGATGTCGAGCAGGACGCCGCGGGAGACGACCGGGCCGGTCTTCTCGATGCCGGCGAACGAGGCGCCCTCGTGCGGGGTGATGGTGGTGGCCGGGCGGCCGTTGTAGAGGCGGCCGGAGTGGGAGACGTGGCCGAGGCCGTCCCAGTGGGTGGCGGCCTGCAGTCCGAGGGTCGCCACGTCGTCGCTGGTGGCGACGGTGTCCGGGCCGAACATCTCCCAGTTGACCATGGTCATGGTGTGCAGCGGGTTGACCCGCCCGGGGATCAGGCCGGTCTGCACGCCGTTCTGCCGCAGCGGCAGGGCGAGGGGGACGCGGCGGCCGGAGCGGACGGTGGCGGCCGCGGCGCGTACGACCTCGTCGGTGATGAGGTTGAGCGTGCCGCGTTCGTCGGCGTCGCCCCAGCGCCCCCAGTTGTTCACGCGCTTGGCGGTCTCGCGGAACTCCTCCGACAGTGCCATCACGTCCGCCTCTCGCTCGCCTCTGGCCCTCCCCGGACCCCGCCCCTAGAATCTAACGGTCCGTCAGATATCGCGGAAAGGGGCTCGGCGTGGGGGATTTCCTGGCCGGCAAGGTGGTCGCGGTCACGGGGGCGGGACGCGGCATCGGCCGCGCGGTGGCCCTCGCGTGCGCGGCGGAGGGCGCGCGGGTCGTGGTCAACGACTACGGCGTGTCCGTGGACGGCAGCGAGCCGTCGAGCGAGATCGCGGCCTCAGTGGTGAAGGAGATCGAGGCCGCGGGCGGTACGGCGGTCGCGGTCGCGGACGACGTCTCGACCATGGCGGGCGGGGCACGGGTCGTGTCCACCGCGGTCACGGAGTTCGGCCGGATCGACGGCGTCGTCTGCGTGGCCGGGATCCTCCGGGAGCGGATGCTCTTCAACATGTCGGAGGAGGAGTGGGACCCGGTGGTGGCCACGCACCTCAAGGGGACGTTCACCCTCTTCCGCGCGGCGTCCGCGGTGATGCGCGGGCAGCGGTCCGGCACGCTGATCGGCTTCACGTCGGGCAACCACCAGGGCTCGGTGTCCCAGGCCAACTACTCGGCGGCCAAGGGCGGGATCATCTCCCTCACCCGCAGCGCGGCCCTCGGCCTGCACAAGTACGGGGTGACCGCCAACTGCGTGGCACCCGTGGCGCGGACGCGGATGTCGGCCGGGGTGCCGACGGAGCTGACCGAGATCGGCGAACCGGAGGACGTGGCGGCCCTGGTCGTCTACCTCCTCTCCGACCGGGCGCGCTCCGTCACCGGCCAGGTCTACACCGTGGCCGGCCCGAAGATCGCCGTCTGGGCCCAGCCCCGGGAACTGCGCGCCGCGTACGCCGCGGACGGCGGCTGGACACCCGAGCGCATCGCGGACCTCCTGCCGGGGACCGTGGGCGTGGACCCGATGCCGATGCTGGAGCGGCTCGAGGCGATGGCCCGTGCGGCGGCGGCCGGCGACAGACCGAACGCGGGGGGTCTGGGCGGTCCGGGGCGGCCGGGGCGGGATCCGTCGGCTGCCGGGCCGGATGCGGGGTAGGGCTCATGGACTTCGCGTTCACCGCAGAGGACGACGCGTTCCGGGCGGAGGCCCGGCAGTGGCTGGCGGCCCGTGTGCCGGGGGCGTCGGACCGGCGGGCCTGGGAGAAGGAGCTGGGCGCGGCGGGCTGGATCGGCATCGGCTGGCAGACGGGCGGCTACGGCAACCGCACGGCGAGCCTGACCCAGCAGGTCGTGTGGGCCGAGGAGTACGTACGCTCCGGCGCCCCGCACCGGATGGGCCATATCGGGGAGCGGCTGCTCGCCCCCACGCTGATCGCCCACGGCTCCCCCGAGCAGCGCGACCGCTTCCTGCCGCCGGTCGCACGGGGTGAGGAGCTGTGGTGCCAGGGCTACAGCGAACCCGGCGCGGGCTCGGACCTGGCGGGGCTCCGCACCGCGGCCGTACGGTCCGGATCCGGCGGCGAGTACCGGATCACCGGGCAGAAGATCTGGACGTCGCTGGCCCACGAGGCGCAGTGGTGCTTCGTCCTGTGCCGCACGGAACCGGACTCCGCCCGGCACCGCGGACTGTCCTTCCTGCTGGTGGAGATGGACCAGCCGGGCCGGATCGAGGTGCGGCCCATCCGGCAGATGACGGGCGAGTCCGACTTCAACGAGGTGTACTTCGACGGCGCGGTCGCCCGCGCGGAGCACGTGGTGGGCGGTGAGGGCAACGGCTGGTCCGTCGCGATGAGCCTGCTCGCCGTCGAGCGCGGCGTGTCGACGCTGGCGCAGCAGGTGGGCTTCGCGGCCGAGCTGCGGGCGGTGGCCGACTGTGCGGTGGCCACCGGGGCGGTTGCGGATCCCGTGCTCCGGGAGGGGATCGAGCGGGCGTGGGCGGAGCTCAAGGTGATGCGCTGGAACGCGATGCGGACCTTGGGGTCCGCGGGGGCCGTCCGGCCGGGGGCGGTCGCGCCGGGGGGTGTCTCCGTGCCGGGGGCGGCCAGCGTGGCCAAGTTGTTGTGGGCCGGATGGCATCAGCGGCTGGGTGAGTTGTCCGTCGCGGTGCGGGGGGCGGCCGGGGCCGCCGGGCCCGGGGTGTGGAGTGCCTCGGATCCGTATGCGGTTGATGAGGCGCAGCATCGGCTGCTCTTCAGCCGGGCGGACACGATTTACGGGGGGTCGAATGAGGTTCAGCGCGGGATTCTTGCGCGGCGCGTGCTGGGGCTTTCGTGAAGGGTGGTGCTCCGGTCTCGCTGCGCGGTGCGGTTCGCGTCGGCGCCTGCGGCGCGGTTCGGCGCTTCGCGCCTCAGTCCTCAAGCGCCGGACGGGCTGGGTGGGTGTCGGTTGCGTCGCGACCACATACCGGCCCAGGGCGGCAGGGACACCCACGCCCAGCCCACCCACG
>NZ_JBFAXR010000161.1:0-17080 GCF_040680895.1 Streptomyces sp. NPDC051940
CCTGCTCCGCCTGGTCGGCGAAGTCGGTGTCACCGACCTTGCCCGCGGCCTCGGCGGCGTTCGTGAACAGGTCCCACAGGATCTCCTGGGCCGCGACGTCCTGGGTCTGACGGCACGCGCCGCGGCCGCCCTCGACGTGGTCACGACCGCGCCGCTCGGCGACGGCGCCGTGGTGCTGCTGCGGCAGCGCTTCGGCGCGCTGCCCGCCGGTCACGACGGCCTGATCGCGGTCGGCGTCCGGGACGGCAAGGCGTACCACGTGACCTCGTCGCTGGCCCGGGACGCCGGCGCCCCCGCGCCCGCGACCCTGACGGCCGCCGAGGCGAAGGGGATCGCCGCGCGGGACGCGGGGCTGGGCACCGGCGCCGTCAGGAGCGCCGAGCTGGTCGCCGTGCCGACGGCGCAGGGGGCGCGCGCCGCGTACGAGGTGCTGGTGATGGGCGGCAGCGCCGCCGAGCCCACCGCGTACAACACGTTCGTCGACGCCCGCGACGGCAGCGTCCTGGTCCGCGACGACTTGGTGGACCACAGCGAGGACAACCCGTCTTGGGACGTCTTCCCCAACTCCCCGCCCGTCGACTACTCCTCCACCGACACCCGCGAGCGCTGGTGCGACGCGCCGACGGGGCCCGGCTGCGACGAGTCGGTCGGCACGTCCGCGTCCCCGTTCGCCTGGGACGTCAAGGCGGAGAACGAGATGCCGACGGACACCACCCTCGGCAACAACGCGATCGCGGTGCACAACTGGTTCTCCAACGACCCGTTCGACGTGGGCAAGGAGACGGCGACGTCCAGCGCGACCCGCGACTACACCTACGCCTGGACCAACCAGTGGCAGGAGGAGGCCTGTTCACCCGCGGTCTTCGATACCGCGGCGCGCAACGACATCGACGCGGCCCGCGCCAACCTCTTCGCGATGCACAACCGGATGCACGACTTCTCGTACCAGCTGGGCTTCACGGAGCGCACCTGGAACCTGCAGGAGGAGAACTTCAAGCGCGGCGGCAAGCAGAACGACCTGGAGCAGGGCAACGCCCAGGCCGGCGGCGTCACAGGCGGCCCGCCGGCGTTCGCGGCGCGTGACAACGCCAACCAGATCACGCCGCCCGACGGCCACCCGCCCATCACCAACATGTACCTCTGGCAGCCGATCGCGGGCAGCTTCTACGCCCCCTGCGTGGACGGCGACTACGACATGTCGGTGATCGGCCACGAGTACACCCACGCGATCAGCAACCGCATGGTCGCCGGCCCGAACGCCGGGCTCTCCGGCCCGCAGGCCGGCGCGATGGGCGAGAGCTGGTCGGACCTGGTGGCGATGGAGTACCTGAACGAGCACGGGTACGCCCCGGCGGGCGCGCGGGCGTTCACCATCGGCCAGTACGCCACCTCGGACCCGGACGCGGGCATCCGCAACTACAACATGAGCGCGAGCCCGCTGAACTACAGCGACATCGCCTACGACCTCGTCGGCCAGCAGGTGCACGCGGACGGCGAGATCTGGAGCGCCACGAACTTCGACATCCGCCAGGCGTTCAACGGCCGTTACGGCGCCGGGACCCCGGCGCTGCAGAAGTCGTGCGCCAACGGCTCCACCCCGGTGGGCTCCTGCCCGGGCAACCGGCGCTGGGTCCAGCTGGTGTTCGACTCGTATCTGCTGATGGCGGCCGGCAACGTCTCCATGGTCGACGCCCGCGACGCGCTGCTGGGCGCGGACCTGATCCGCTTCGGCGGGGCGAACCAGGACCTGCTGTGGAACGCGTTCGCCAAGCGCGGTCTCGGTGAGGCGGCGGCCAGCAACACCAACGCGGACGCCGACCCGCGGCCGGGCTTCACCTCGCCGTTCGCGAACGAGGGCACGCTGTCCTTCGCCCCCGTGGACGAGCAGGGCGCGCCCGTCGCCGGGGCGCAGCTGTTCGTGGGCCGCTACCAGGGCCGCGCGGTCCCGGTCGCGGACACCGACGGCGCGACGGCGCTGGGCGACTCGGTGGCGCTGGTGCCGGGTTCGTACGAGTTCGTCGTACGGGCGCCGGGCCGGGGTCTGGTACGGGTCGGACCGGTGACGGTGAGCGCGGGGGCGGCGACGCTCGGCGTGCAGCTGCGCACCAACCTCGCCTCGTCCGCCGCCGGCGCGTCGGCGACCGGTGACGGCCTCAACACGGCCCGGCTGATCGACGACAACGAGGCCACCAACTGGGCCTCGCTGACCGGCGCGGTGGCGGGCAGGCAGGTCACCGTGGACCTGGCGGGCGGCGTCCAGCAGGTACGCCGGGTCCAGGTCAGCGCGCTGCTGCGGCCGCAGAACACGGCGGACGTGGACGGCGGCGTGCAGAACCGGTTCTCGGCGCTGCGCCAGTTCCGCGTGCTGGCCTGCCACGCCACCGGGGCGGTCGACTGCTCGCAGGCGTCGCAGTTCCAGCAGGTGTACGTCAGCCCGGCCGACGCCTTCCCGTCGGTCGCGCCGCGCCCCCGGGCGCCGGAGCTGATCACCCGGTCGTTCGCCATCCCGGCGACGGCGGCGACGCATCTGCGCCTCGAGGTGGTCACCAACCAGTGCACCGGCGCCCCGGACTACGCGGGTGAGCAGGACAACGACCCGCGGGCGGGCACCGACTGCGCGACGAACAGCCCGCAGGCCCAGATCGTCCGGGCGGCGGAGTTCCAGGCGTTCGCCCAGTAGGCCGCGGGGCCCACGGCGACCGCGCCGATCGGGCCGGGGTCCGGCGAAACCGCCGGGCCCCGGCCCTCGCGCGCATCTCAGCTGTTCACCAGCCGCCGCATCAGCTCGGCCCCGCGCGCGCCGCAGTCGCGGGCCAGGTCGGCGTAGTTGACGAAGAGGTCGGCGTCGGGGCCGTACATCTTGACGGTGGACTCGATCACCACGGTCAGATAGTGCGCCTCGTCGGACTGCTCGCCCCGCAGCGCCGCCAGCGCCCGCTCGAGCCGGCGCTGGGCGTCGGGAAGGACGGCGATATCGGCGTCCTCGGGGAATCGGGCACCGTCCAGCCGGAATCCGACGAACATGACGTTCTGCAGGCGGGCGGCGGAGAAATCAACGTTCTCGAAAAAGGGCCGGGGCGGGTGCTCGCTCTTGAACGGAAATCCGTAGAAAGCGACTTCCGAGAGCGGGCCGCTGAATACCACGTCCCGGAAGCCGGAGAACTGGACGGCCGCATCGGCCAGGGAAACGTCGTGGAACCGGCACTCCTCGAATACCGCCCCCAGCATGACCGCCTTGTCCATCCGCGCCGAATCGAACCGGCACTGCCGCCAGGCGTTCCCCTTCCCCTCGTGCCAGGAGCCGACGAGGCCCTCGCGCAGGTCCGCGCGGCTGAGATCGCAGTGCTCGAACGACGTCCCCCAGGCCCGGAAGTCCTTCATCGCGGCGCCGGTGAAGACGCAGTCCGCCACGGTGGAGTCGAAGAGGCGCAGATGCGGCAGCGCGGCCCCGCCGAAGTCGATGCCGGTCAGCTTCGCCCCCCTCACCTCGGGGAACCCGCTGCCCTGGGCGATGCCGAAGACCTTCCGCCCGGACCGCTGGGACCGTATCTCCGGCACCGGCCAGGGAAGGCCCCGCAGATCGACGCGCCCGTCCACCTCCCCGAGCCCCAGCTTGTCCAGGGACCGTCCGCGTCGCAGCCGGGAGACCACCTCGTCCACGACCCGCCGCCCCTCGGGCGTCTTCCAGCGGCCGGACAGTTCCATCGATACCTCCACACATGTGCGGTTCAGGAGAAAACCCCCGACAAGGCGTGATGGCTGCCGCCCTGATTCGGGCGGCAGCCATCACGCGTCAGCCATCGGGTGTCAGCGCGCCTCATCTCCGGCGGGACTCAGCCTACTGCACCCGCCTCATGGGAGGCCCTATCTGGTGAACAGGGGTATTCCCTCCCCGAAGACGTATTCGTAGTCGTTGAGATGCTGGGCCCATTGCTCCGGTGTGGTCATGTCCCACCAGGTCCGCAGATCGACGTTCCAGAAGTCCGGAGCGTGCTCGAAGTTCTCCGCCCGGTACACCACGGTGCTGAGGTACGGATCGTTCGCCGCGTACTCCTTGACCACCCGGTCGATGTAGTTGCCCCGGGCGGCCGCCGCGGTCCTCGGGTTCGCCTTCTGCCGCATCTCGCCCGGGGTCAGCGCGGCCGTGTTGGAGTCGAAGTCGTCCGCCGCCTGCTGGGTCCGGGCTCGCAGCAGACCGGTGATCCGGTCGATGTGCTGCTGGTTGCCCGGCCCGCGCTGGAAGGCGCCGAACTTCCCGGCCACCGCGCCGAGTCCGCCGCCGATCACCGCACCCGCGGCCGTCGCCGTGGCGAACCCGCCCCAGGAGCAGGCGTCGCCCGTCGCGCAGCGCAGTCCGTAGTCGGTGGCTCCGCCCGCGGCGCCGGCTCCGACGCCGCTGATCGCGCCGGCGAGCACCGGGGACATCGCCTGCGGCAGCAGGCCCGAGATGCCGAGACCCACGCCCGCGCTGACGAGTCCGGCGATACCGCCGATCGCGGCGGACTTGCCGAACGCCCCGGCGGAGCAGTCGCCGCCCTCGGCGCAGGTGACGCCCTGGGAGGCCAGACCGCCCAGGATGCCGCCGACGATGCCGGCGCAGATCACCAGGCCGGTGCCGGCGGTCGCGAGGGTGCACAGGCCGTAGCCAACCAGCCCGCCCACGAGACCGGCGACGAAGTTCTTCCAGCTGTGGCCGTCCTGCTCGATGTTGCTGATCGGGTTGCCGCCCGCGAACGCGTAGCGGTTGCCGGTGTAGGGGTTGGCGGCCATGGCCAGGTCGGCGCCGGCGCCGTTGTACATGTCCTGGCTGATGAAGCGGTTGATGTTGGGGTTGTAGGTGCGGAACCCCATGTCGAGGTTGTCGGTCGCGGTCGAGACCCGCGCCGAGTTGAACCGGAAGCTGTTGAAGGGGAACGAGGCGGAGCCCGAGCTGTCCTTGTCCAGTCCGGACTCGAAGGTCTTGTCGGGCGCTCCGTAGGCGGTGTAGCCGTAGGTGGCGACGGCGTTCCCGTCGTCGCCGGTCAGCGCCTCGACATCGCTGTGCGGGTTGTAGCTGTAGTGGCTGGTCCGGTCGATGACGTTGGTGTTGGTGAAGGTGCTGTCGAGCATCGCCAGCCGCTCCCCGCCGGGGGCGTACTCGTAGCTCTTGGTGATGCTGACGCTCGGCTTCTCGATCTGCTCGCCGGCGAGCGTCTTGCTGGTGCCGAGGTACTCGTACGACGCGGACTGCGTCGACGTACCGCCGGGGTTGATCGCCTCGGTGAGCTTGCGGTTCAGCGAGTCGTAGGTGTACGAGCTGCGGTTGGTGCCGTCCTGGCCCGTGCGGGACTGGTCCGTGACGTTGTCGTAGCCGTCGTAGGTGTAGGACTCACTGACGCCCTCGGTGTGGCCGCTGATGAAGCCGTTGGCCACGGTGTTCAGCCGGCCCATGGTGTCGTACTGGTACGAGCTCGTGGCCAGCGACGGCACCCAGCCGGAGACGAGGCGGCCGCGGTCGTACTGGAAGTGGACGGTGGCCTCGTCGACCGTCTGCGCGCGGATGTTGCCCGCGCTGTCGTACAGGTAGGACTGGTTGGTCTTCCCGTCGGTGTTGGTGACCTTCGCGATCTGGTCGTTCGGGGTGTACTCGCGGGTCGCGGCCCGGCTCTTGGTCGAGCCGTCGTCGGCGCTGCGCAGGTCGGTGTCGTCGACGATGACGTTGCTGTTCGAGTCGTACGACAGGTTGTGGGAGGCGACCAGGGCGCCGCCGCCGGTGTTCTCCCGTGCGCTCGCCAGCGTGCCGTCGAAGTTGTAGTCGTTGGTGACGACGTTGCCGTTGCCCTTGGTGAGGGTGGCGCGCTGGCCGGTGGGTGTGTACGTCAGCGTGGTGGTCCGCCCGGCCTCGGCGGCGAACTGCTTGTTGACGATCTTCGTGAGCTGGTTGAGCCCGTTGTAGCTGTAGTCCGCGCTGGTGGAGTCGTGGGTCTGACGGGTCAGGTTGCTCGCCTCGTCGTACCCGTAGCCCGTGGTGTGCTTGGCGGTCTCCCCGGTCCTCTCCAGCAGCTGGCTGACCCGGTCGATCTCGTCGTAGGCGGAGGTGTAGTTGTCGTACGTGGCGTCCGGCGAGCCGTCGGTGACCTTGGTGAGGTTGCCGTTGGCGTCGTAGTCGTAGGTGAAGTCGCGGCCCGGCGGTGTGGTCTCCCCGCTGTGGTCCCGCACGATGCGCACGGCGTCGGCGACGACGTTGACACCGGACGGCGAGAGCTGGACCTTCTGGCCGGACGTGCCGGCCTTGAAGGCCCACTTGCCGATGGGCACCCAGGTGCCGCGGTTCTCGGTCTGGTTGACGAAGACCGGGTCGCTGGTCTTGGTGCCGCCGTCGTAGGTGGTCTTGTAGGCGGCGCCGGGACCGGCGTCGGCCACGTTCGGGTAGTGGACGTAGACGGTGTAGTCGCCGTCCTGCGGGACCGAGAGGTTCCAGGTGAAGACGGCCTGGCTGGCGGCTGCCTTGTAGTAGCCGGCGCCGTCGTAGCCGCCCGATCCGACGCGGTCCCAGAAGAGGCTGGTGTTCTCCGTCTGCTGGGAGTCGGCGGTGATGATCGAGGACTGCCAGCCCTTCGGCAGGCCGCTGTCGTGGTAGTTCCGCAGCGAACCGTCGGGGTGGTACAGCCAGTACATCGAGCGGTTCGCGGCGCCGGTGGCGTTGTCCATCGCGCCGTCGGAGCTGGTGACCTCGCGGGACGTCTGCTGGCCCCGGCCGTTGTAGTCGTACTCCGTGGTGATCTTGTACGGGTCGGCCGACGTCTTGGTCCAGCCGTTGTCGTAGTACGTCAGGGCGGTGACGGCGCGCTCCGGGGTGCGGAACACGGTGTCGGGGTTGGGCTGCGTGATCCGGGTGATCCCGGTCAGCCGGCTCGCGGCGTCGTAGGTGTACTCGGTCTCCGGCCGCTGGTTCTCGCCGTACACGCCGTCGCCGGGCAGATAGGCGCCCAGCTTCTTCGCCGGGCGGTTGAGGGCGTCGTAGACCGTGGCGGTGGTGTACGCGTCCTGGACGCCGGAGGCGACGCCGCGCGGGGTGACGACCTTGGTGTTGTTGCCGACCTGGTCGTAGACGTACTGCGTGGTGTTGTAGTGGATGCCGCCTTCGTCGCGGTACGTCGGCACCCGGATCTGCACGACCTGGCCGCGGGGGTTCGAGGAGTACTCGACGGAGTTGCCGTTGCGGTCGGTGGTCGAGGTCTTCAGACCGTCGAGGTCGTAGCGGACGGAGGTGTTCTTGCCCGCCGCGTCCGTGGCGCCCGTCGGCCGGTGGTTCTGGTCGTACGCGATCTTGGTGACGTTGCCGCGCGGGTCGGTGACGGAGGTCCGGTTGCCGACGTTGTCGTAGCCGATGAGGGCCTTGTTGCCGAGCGCGTCGGTCGTCGAGTCCGGCTGGTTGGCGGAGTCGTAGTGCGTGGCCGTGGTGTACGAGCCCGCTTCCGCGCCCGGCAGGTTGCCCTTGGCCCGGGTCATGGTGAGCTGGTTGCCCAGGTTGTCGTAGGTGTAGGTGACGGTGCGCGGGGGCGCGGTGACGGTGGGGTCGGTGTTCGGCGGCCCGGTGAGCGAGGTGGGCCGGTCCCCCGCGTCGTAGACGGCGGTGGACACCGCGCGCTCGTCCGGGTAGCCGGTGAGGTACGGCGACTGCTGCTTCACGACGTTGTCGTTGGCGTCGTACACCGGCGCCGGCTCGATCACGTAGGTGTCGGTGGTGACGTCCTTGGGCGTGCTCGAGCCCGTACTGCGCAGGAACACGTCGTAGGTCGCCGTCACGCTGCGGCCCAGCGGGTTGGTGAACTCGGTCACCTCACCGCGCGGCCCGTACTCGAAGCGCGAGGACTTGAGCAGCGCGTCGACGACGGTGACCGGTTTGCCGGTGGATTCCGGCACCTCGATCCCCGGTCCGACGAAGTTGGTGTAGCCGTAGCTGGTGTTGTTGCCGTTGGCGTCGCGCCGCGACGTCACCTGGCCGTGCGGGTTGTAGGTGTAGGTCGAGGTGTAGGAGCCGGGCTCCGCGCCCGCGGCTGTTCCGTTCGGGTCGGTCTCCGTGAGCAGGTTGCCGGCCGCGTCGTGGGTGTAGTGCCAGCGCCGCCCCTCCGGCGAGGTCTTGTCGGTGAGGTCGGCGATCCGGCCGCTGAGCACCGGGTCGGCGGTGTTGTCGGTCCGGTAGGTGTAGACGGTGGCGGCGGTGCCGTTCTTCACCGCCTCGGCGTCCTTGTAGCTGAGCGGGTAGCCGGTCCGCTGGTCGTACGTCCACTCGCTTCTGGCGCCGTTGGCCTCCGTCAGCGAGGCGACGTTGTTGTCGCCGTCCCAGGTGAGGGTCGTCTTCTCGCTCTTCGGGTTGACCGCCTGCGTCATCCGCCCCTTGGCGTCCGACTGGTAGACGTAGTCGTTGCCGTTGGAGTTGGTCACCGTCGTCTCGGTGGTGGGGCCGCCCTCGACGCCGGGCTGGACGTACGCGAAGTGGGTCTCCTTGCCCAGCCGGTCGGTGATGCTGTGGGTCCACCACTTGGTCGGGGACCACGGCTCGTAGTACACGACCCGGGTCGTGTGCCCGCGCGGGTCCTTCACCGCGACGAGCTTGACGTTCTTCATGCCCTGCGTGGCGTCGTAGGTGAACTGGAACGTCTTGGCCTCGGGGGTGCCCGCGCCGTCCACGTAGCGGGCCATCAGGCCCTGCGTGGTGTAGTAGAAGTTGATCGTCCGGCCGCCCACGTCGGTGATCGACTTGACGTGGTCGATGATCGCCGGGTTGGTCAGGTCGGTGCCGTTGGCCAGGGCGCCGGCGGAGTCGACGTACTGGTAGTCCTCACCCTTGTTGTAGTACGTGAGGGTGAGCGTCTGGATGTGCAGCGGGTCGGTGATGTACTGCAGGAACGCCTTCGGCTTGTTCTCGCTCTGCCGGTAGGCGTAGACGTAGTCGGCCTGGTTGCCGTTGGCGTCCACCTGGGCGGTGGGGTTGCCGTCGCAGTCGAAGTAGAAGACGGTGCGGTCCGGCTTGGTCATCGACCAGGCGCGGTCGTTGGTGGTCTTGGGGGCGCAGTCCGCCAGCTTCCGCAGGAAGAGGTGGATGCCCGGGGGCGACTTCCAGGTGGCGGGGCTGGTGGAGGTGTCGAGGTTCCACTGGTGGCCGTTGCCGGTGCCGTCGTCCATCACCACGGCCGTGGGGTTGGACGGCGGGTGGAAGCGCAGCGACGAGCCGAGCCGGACGGGCGCCGACGCCTGCAGGGACCAGCCGAAGCCGGTGGTGGTGTCGGTGGTGTCGAGCGAGTTGTAGTTCAGCCGCAGGAAGGTGTTGAAGCCGACCGACGGATTGCTGAACAGGTCGTTGTTCCAGACGGTGTTGCCCGTCGCCGTGTTGGAGTAGAGCGACGAGCCCGACCCGGTCGGCATGGTGGTGTACGGGTAGAACTGCTCGAGCCCCAGCTGGTTGTTGCCGGAGGCCGCGACGCCCGTCTGCTGCTTGAGCGAGCCGATACCGGTCGTGGCGGTGGCGGTGGCGGTGGCCGCCGTGCCGGTGTCCTGCGGCGCGACGCCCAGCATGGGCGCGGTGCCGCCGGTGTCCTCGGAGAGGTAGACGCCGGTGGTCTTGTCGTACACGTCCCAGGCGATCGTGTAGCCGGAGCGCTGGTTGCCGTCGCCCGGATCGGGCGGGGTGACCTTGGCGTCCAGGGTGACCGTGCCGGCCGGGGGCAGGTCCGCGGGCAGGGCGGTCTGCAGCTGGCTGGCGGGGGTCGTGGCGTCGGTGCCGTCGGGGAGCTGCCAGTGGTACGTCAGGACCTTGTCGGCGGCCTTCCAGGTCGTGCCGGTGGTGTTGTTGACCGTCACCGGCACCGTGTAGGAGGTGCCGGGGGCCATCGACTGCGGGGTCTCGGGGGCGTAGTACGTGGCCGCCGTCGTGCGGTCGAGGTAGGTGACCACCAGGGCGGGCGCGAGGGCCCGTTCGGCGGTGTTCGGGCCGGCGAAGACGGTGTGCTCGCGCGGCGAGGCGGTGGTCTCCCCGGCGAGCTTCACCAGCAGGCCCTTGGCGGTCTCCGGCGTGTCCATCCAGCCCTGCACGATGGAGGTGGCGTCCAGGGTCTGCCGGCTCGGGTCGTTGGTCAGCCCGGAGACGGTGCCGCCCGCCAGGGGGTCGAAGTCGCCGCCGGGCGCGCTCCACGCGGTGCCGGTGGCGGCGCTGTTCCAGGTGGCCTGGCTTCCGGTGAAGGAGCGCTTCAGCCCGTGCAGTTCGTACACCGCGCCGGAGCTCGCGGTGAGGGTCGTCTCCTGCCACAGCTTGAGGTGTGCCTCCAGCACCCTCGCGCCGGCCGAGACGGCGGGCAGGGCGGGGAAGTCCAGCACCGACCGGGTGACGCCGTAGGTGCCGGAGTCGTTGCCGACCTCCAGCCACGGCTGCGGGGCGCCGTTGTCGGGGAGGGTGTTCAGGACCGCGTTCGGCTGCAGGGAGGACAGGGTGGTCGCGGACCGCGCCGGGAGGATCACGGTGGTGCGGCCCGCCTTGGGCAGCCGCACCAGGGTGGTCGGACCGGGTATCAGTCCGCCGGACTTGGTCTTGACGACGACCATGTAGTAGTAGGCGTTGCCGTACGGGTCGGGGTCGTCGGCCGGGGTCGGCACGGCGGTGGAGTCGCTGAACGCGGTGGTGCCGGACGCGACGGGGGCGATCCGGGTGGCGGAGGACGGCGCGAACGTCTGGTACACGCTGCGGTGCACCTGGTACTCGGCCAGGTCGTTCGCGGTGTCGCCGGTGGAGTTGGTGTAGGCGGGCCAGGACAGCTGGGCGCCGGTCGAGCGGATCACCGAGGGCCGGTCGACGGTGACGCCGGGCACGCCGTAGCTGATCTCGAGCTTGGGGTAGTTGACGGTCTCGCCGCCGTAGGCGTACGTCGACGCCTCGTAGCGCGGCCCGCCCTGGCCGAGGGTGCCCTCGGCGGCGGCCTTCAGCACGAAGCCGTTGTTCGCCGTGGTGCCGTTGACCCAGCTCTGCACCGTGGAGGTGACGGGGAAGGTGTTCCACACGCCGAGTGCGTTCGCGGCCTTCGACGAGGTGCCCGCGACCGGCCCGGTGATCGACTTGGCGCTGTCCCAGGTGGCGTTGGCCGGGTTCCACGAGGTGTTCGCGGCCAGCGCCTGCATGGCGACGGTCTTGGAGCCGGTGGTGAAGGTCTGGTCGTAGTACAGCTTCAGGTTCGCCGAGGCGATCGTGGTGCCGGCCGGCACGGACGGCATCGGGAAGCGGATGAGGGTGCGGGCCGCGCCGGTGGTCGTGGTGCCGACCGACAGCCGCCAGGAGGTGGCGTAGTTCGTCGTCGGCCCGTCGGCCAGGATCATCACGTTCGCGGCCTGCGACGGCGTGGGGGCGACCACGATGGTGGGGTCGACTGTCACCGGGTACCGGCGCTTCGGGTCGGCGAGCCAGGCCGCGTCCGGGGTGATCTTCAGCCGCAGCACGCCCTTGCGGGCGTCCCAGTCCATCGTCTGGCGGACATCGGCCGAAGAGACCTTGCCGTACGGGGAGTCCGGGTCGTCCTTCGCGTCGGACATGTACGGCGCCGGGATCGTGAAGGCGGGCTCGGCGGCCTCACCCCGGTAGAACTCGATCGCCCCGCTGTCCAGCTGCCTCGGGGTGTACCCCTTGACCTTCAGCGTGGCGGAGTACGACTGCCCGGCCGGGGGCGCCTTGCGCAGGACGATGGACTCCTTCAGCCCCGTGGGACCGGTCTCGTACGTGACGTCCGCGCCCGGATAGGCGCCGGGGTACGACACGCGGTTGCCGGACACCTCGGGCGCGGAGGCCGACGCCCCGTCCAGCCCCAGCTGGATGGAGCCCGTGCCCTGTTCGAGCCGCACCAGGCGCGCGGCGTCCGCCGAGAAGTACGTGCGGACGGAGTTGGCGGTGCTGCCCGCGGTGAACCCGTCGTGGCGGAGCTTGCGCACGGCGGGGTCGATATCCCGCCAGACGCCCTTCGCGTCCCGGTAGTGCACCGGGGCGGCGGAGACCACCTCGCGGACACTGCCGTCGGACATCCGGTAGAAGCTGGAGTGGGCGGTGCGGCGCTTGGTCAGCTCGCCCAGCCGATTGGCCCGCGGGTCCGGTTTCACCAGGTGTCCGCCGCCGCGCCCCTTGGGCGGTTTCCAGGCGACGGCCCCGGCATCGGGCGCGTCGGTCGGCTCCCAGCCGCCGTTGCCCTTGGGCAGCACGTGCACCGTGCGCTTCTGCTCGTCCGCGGTCGCCAGCGTCGCCGCGGCGGCGGGCAGCGCCGTCACGAGCAACGACAGCACGACGACGCGTGCGGACCATCGGTGCAGCGAACCCATCACGAACCTCCAGCATCAACTGGCGCTCCGGGATCCCGGCGCCACACATAGGTCCGTGAGAGGGATCAAAAGTGTTACACCCCCCAACTGAGCTGCGGATATGCCCCGTTGACCGCTGCGGTGCACCCCGCGCGCCCGGCTACCGCCCGCCGCCGGTGGCGGAGCGGGCGCGTCCGCAAGGGGCGGCGACAGTAAAGAAGAGTTAAAGATGTGTCGATGTGTAGACAAGTAACTCCCGGAACGCCCGGGTTTGCCGTCGCCGTCCACATCCGGAACCCGGGGCTTCGCTGGCAAGTCCCCGATCAAGTTGCGTTAACTACTGATCTACACAGAGGGCCTACCAATAAGTAACCACTTTGTGGAGGTCGAGAGACATGCCCGACACACAACGCCGCGCACACCCCACGGCCGCCCTGTCCGCCTTCGCCGCAGTCCTGCTGCTGACCGCGTGCACGGGCTCGGCGGACCCCGACCCAGCCCCCTCCGGCCCACGCGGGCCGCGGATCTCCTTCGAAGTCGACGGCACGGGCACGGCCGACGTCGACTACAGCGCCGGTACCGGGGCCGCCTCCGGCAGAGCACCCGGCTCCACGTTGCCGTGGCGCAAAACCGTCCGTTCGACCGGCGCCCCGTACACCCTCACCGTGGTGCTCGGGGAGGACGGCGGCAAGGCGACCTGCTCGATCACCGTCGACGGCCGCAAGTTAGCGGGGTCCAGCGCCCGGGGTCCCCTCGGGCGCGCGACGTGCACTGCCGGCACCACCCGAGCTGATGGCTGAGGCGGCAGCCGTACGTCGTGCCGCACCCCGGCATCCCGCACCCGGAGAACCGCGCCTCAGCGCCCTGGTGGTCCACGCCCAACGCGGCGACCAGGACGCCTTCCTGTCCCTCTATCGCACCTTCGCCCCCCGGCTGCTGAGCTATCTGCGGGCCATGGTCGGCGAGAACGACGCGGACGACGTCGCCTCGGAGACCTGGGCCCGGGTCGTCGCCGACCTGCACACCTTCGACGCCGAGCGCAGTACGTTCCGCAGCTGGGCCACCGCGATCGCCCGCCACCGGGCGATCGACCACCTCCGCCGGCGGGGACCCGCGTCCCCTCGGCCGCCGCATCTGCTGCCCGAGCACCGGGCGCCGAACGACACCCCCGACGACGCCGCCGAGCGGATGTCGACCGTACGGGCCATGCGGCTGCTGGCCGAACTCCCCCCGGACCAGGCGCAGGCCGTGCTGCTGCGCGTGGTGATCGGCCTCGACGCGCGGACCGCGGGCCGGATCCTGCGGAAGCGTCCCGGCGCCGTGCGCACCGCCACCCACCGGGGCCTGCGCGCCCTGGCCTCCCTCCTCTCCCCCCGACACCCGGACACGGCCCGCACCGCACCGCTCGGGACGTCGGGCCTGACGGCCGACACTCCGCTCGGGACGTCGGGCCTGACGGCCGAGGAGGTGGGCAAGGCCACCTGAACCCGGCTGTGTTGAACGGCCGGGGCCCGGCGATCCAGCCGTGTCCCGGCCGTTCGTCTTCGCGCCCTCCCTCTTTGTACTGAGTGAGTACAAAGATATGGACGGCCCGGACGAAGTCTCCTAATCTGTCACGCGCGCCACTCACTTCGCCCCACCCGCACGCCGCACGTCTCCCACCCGCACCCCGGCCCGTACGGCTACGGGCCGCGAGGAGGATGCATGAGCACACGGCACCCGCGAAGAATCCGGCTCCGCCGGGCACTGACCGCGTTACTGATCTGCTGCACCGCCGGGCTGGGTCTGACGGCCCTGCCGCCCGCCGCCTCCGCCGCCGGCCCGCAGCCGGCGGTCGCCGAACTCCCGCCGCAGGAGCCCGGGGTGACGCTGCGCGTCTTCGACGTGCAGATACCGCTGAGCCAGCTGTGCACGCTGAAGCCGGGCCAGACCCCGAACGTCGACAAGCTGATGCCGGTCATCGACTTCAGCACCGTGGACGACTTCGGCTTCGGCGACAACTTCGTCAGCCAGGTGACGGCGAACATCGACGTACCCCAGGATGGGACGTACACCTTCCGCCTCACCAGCGACGACGGCTCCCGGCTGCTGATCGACGACCAGCTCGTGATCGACCACGACGGCCTGCACGGCGCCGTGCCGAAGGACGGCGCGGTCGCGCTGGCGGCGGGCCACCACGCGCTGCGCATCGACCACTTCGAGCGCGGCGGCGGGCAGCAGATCACGCTCGCCTGGCAGCCGCCCGGGGCCGCGGACTTCGCCCTGGTGCCGAACACCGTGCTCAGCACGGAGGCCGACGTCGTACGCGTGACGGCGCCGGGCCGCAAGGAGTGCGAGGGCGCCTTCGACACACCGGGCGACGGACTGCCCCTCACCGAGGTCCACCCCGACTACGACCTGACCGACCTGCGCCCCGCGGGATTCGAACCGCAGGTCACCGCCATGGACTGGCTGCCCGACGACCGGCTCGCGGTCACCACCTGGGGCGGTTCCCTCAACACCGCCGGCGAGGTCTACCTCCTGGACAACGTCACCGGCGACACCGGCCCGGGCAAGGTGACGGCCAAGAAGATCGCCTCCGGGCTCAAGGAGCCGATGGGCGTCAAGTACGTCGACGGCCATCTCTACGTCTCGCAGAAGCACGAGCTGACGGAGCTGACCGACACCGACGGCGACGACGTGATCGACGCCACCCGCACGGTCGCCACCTGGCCCTACGGCGGCAACTTCCACGAGTTCGCGTTCGGCCTGCTGTACAAGGACGGCTTCTTCTATCTGAACCTCTCCGTCGCGATCAACTACGGCGGCGCGACCACCGACCCCCAGCCCGCCGCCAACCGCGGCTCGACCCTCCGGGTCAACGCCAGGACCGGCGAGGTGCACTACGTCGCCGGCGGCCTGCGCACCCCGAATGGCATCGGCTGGGGCCCCGAGGGCGACATCTTCGTCACCGACAACCAGGGCGGCTGGCTGCCGGCGTCCAAGCTGGTGCACATCAAGCAGGACCGCTTCTTCAACCACCGCACCAACCCCGGCGGCCCGTTCGACGCCAACCCCGTCACCCAGCCGGTCCTGTGGCTGCCGCAGAACGAGATCGCCAACTCCCCCAGCACGCCGCTCTACGTCAAGGAGGGCCGCTACGCCGGCCAGATGCTCTTCGGCGACGTCACCTACGGCGGACTGCAGCGCGCGTACCTGGAGAAGGTCAAGGGCGACTACCAGGGCGCCGTCTTCCGCCACACCCAGGGCCTGGAGGCCGGCGTCAACCGCATCAGCCGCGGCCCCGACGGCGCGATCTACGCCGGCGGGCTCGGCGCGGGCGGCAACTGGGGCCAGGAGGGCAAGCTGACGTACGGCCTGCAGAAGCTCATGCCGAACGGCGGTGACGCCTTCGACATCCTGGCGATGCGGGCCGTGGACGGCGGCTTCGAGATGGAGTACACCCAGCCCCTGTCGCAGGAGACGGCTCAGAACCTCGCGGCGCGCTACCGCGTCCAGCAGTGGCGCTACGTCCCCACCCCGTCGTACGGCGGCCCGAAGGTGGACGACGAGCCCCTCGCCGTCCGCTCGGCGACGCTCTCCGAGGACCGGACGAAGGTGCGGCTGGACATCGTCGGCCTGAAGGCGGGCCGGGTCGTCCACGTGCGCTCCCCGCGCCCGTTCAGCTCCGCCTCGGGCGAGTCGCTGTGGAACACGGAGGCGTGGTACACGCTGAACAACCTGACGACCGCCCATCCGCCGGCGACCCTGTACGAGGCGGAGGAGGCGGCCCTGACGGGCGGCGCCCACACCAACACGGACCACACCGGCTACTCGGGCGCGTCGTTCGTGGACCGCTACGGCACCGAGGGCGCCTCGACGGCGTTCACGGTCGACGTCGCCGAAGGCGGCTCGTACGACGTGGGCCTGCGCTACTCCAACGGCCCGAACCCGTTCACGGGCACCAAGGGGATCAGCCTCTACGTCAACGGCAAGCGGGTGAAGCAGACCCGGCTGCGCAGCACCGGCAACTGGGACACCTGGTCGACGCAGACGGAGAAGCTCACGCTCCGGGCGGGCACCAACACCATCACCTACAAGCACGATCCGGGCGACGACGGACACGTCAACCTGGACCTGATCACGGTGAACAAGTCCGGCGGCCGGATCACGCTCTTCGACGGCGCGGACCGCTCGCTGTGGCAGCACACCTCGGGCCGGGCGGCCCAGTGGCCGCTGACGGACGGCGGCATGGAGGTCTGCTGCGGCGATCTGCGCACCAAGACGGCGTACCGCGACTTCCGGCTGCACGTCGAGTTCAAGCTGCCGAACCTGCCACCGGACGTCACCGGCCAGAACCGCGCCAACAGCGGCGTCTACCTCCAGGACCGCTACGAGATCCAGATCCTCGACTCGTACGGCGACACCACCCTGGAGAACAACGAGGCCGCGTCGATCTACAGCCGCAAGGCGGCCGACGTCAACGCGGCGCTGCCACCGGAGACCTGGCAGTCGTACGACATCGTCTTCCACGCGGCGCGCTACGACGACGCGGGCGGCAAGGTCGCGGACGCCCGGGTGACGTTGGTGTGGAACGGCCAGGTCGTCCACGACGACGTCGCCATCACCTCCCCCACGGGCGGCGGCGCCCCGGAGGCGGCGATGGCCGGCGCGATCCGGCTGCAGGACCACGGCAACAAGGTCCGCTACCGCGACATCTGGATCGAGCCGCTGGCGTAGCACCCCGCCGGTGCGACACCGCGCCCGTGCCCCCGCCGATCCGGCGGGG
>NZ_JBFAXR010000162.1:0-17074 GCF_040680895.1 Streptomyces sp. NPDC051940
TACCGGTACCTGCTCACCGGCGACAGCACCTTCTGGACGACGTTCACCAACCAGCTCGGTTACGTCGTGATCTGCCTGGTGCTGCAGCTCGGCGGTGAGCGAGCGGTTGGCCAGCTCGCGGTAGGTGAACTGGGTCTGCTTCGTGAAGTCCTTGCTGCTCTCCTTCAGACCGTCGAAGACCACGACGGTGTCGTAGAGGGAGTAGCCGAGGATGGTCAGCAGACCGATCACCGTACCCGGCGTGACCTCGAAGCCCACCAGCGCGTACACGCCGACGGTGATCGTGAGGTCGTGGATCAGGGCGATGAGCGCCGCGACCGCCATTCTCCATTCGAAGGCGATCGCGAGGTAGATCACCACCAGGACCATGAAGATCCACAGACCCTGCCAGGCCTTGCTGGCGATCTCCTCACCCCAGCTGGGGCCGACGAGCTGGGCGTCGATCTGGCCGGCGTCCTTGATCCCGAAGTCGTCGGCGAGGGCCTCGCGGACCTTGTCCGACTGGGCGGTCTCGATCCCGGCGACCTGGATGCGCAGCTTGTTGCCGCCCAGCTCCTGGACGATCGCCTGGTGGCCGGAGGCCTTCTCCGCGGCCTCCTGGGCGTGCTCGACCGAGACGGTCGTGCCCTTCGGCGTGGTGAAGACCGCGCCGCCCTCGAACTCGATGCCCATGTTCAGGCCGCGGACCATGAAGCCGGCGATCGCCACGATGGTGATCAGGATGGAGATGCCGTACCAGAGGAACCGCTTGCCGACGAAGTCGTAGCCGACCTCACCGCGGTAGAGCCTGGCGCCAAGAGTGCCGAGTCGCGACATCTCACGCCTCCTTCGTCAGGTCGAGCGGAGCGGAGGAGCGGCGGCCGCGGCGGATCGGGGGCTGCACCCCGAGACGCCTCGGGTCCAGACCGGACCAGGGATGCCCACTGCCGAAGAACTTGGTGCGGGCCAGGATCGTCATCAGCGGCTTCGTGAAGAGGAAGACCACGACGACGTCGAGGACCGTGGTCAGACCCAGGGTGAAGGCGAAGCCCTGCACCTTGCCCACGGTCACGGCGAACAGCACCGCGGCGGCCAGGAACGACACGAAGTCGGAGACGAGGATCGTACGCCGGGCGCGCGGCCAGGCACGCTCGACGGCGGGCTGCAGGGAGCGCCCATGCCGGATCTCGTCGCGGATTCTCTCGAAGTACACGATGAACGAGTCGGCGGTGATACCGATCGCCACGATGGCGCCGCAGACCGCCGGCAGGTTCAGCGCGAAGCCGATGGTCGGGCCGAGGAGCGCCATGATCGTGTAGGTCAGGGCGGCGGACACCATGAGGCTGGCGATCGCGATGAGCGACAGGCCCCGGTAGTAGAAGACCAGGTAGATCACGACCAGCGCGAGGCCGATGGCACCGGCGATCAGACCCGCGTGCAGCTGGTCGGAGCCGAGCGCCGCGGACACCGTGTCCACGGAGGCCTCGTCGAAGGTCAGCGGCAGGGCGCCGTAGGACAGCACGTTCGCCAGGGACTCGGCCGACTTCTGGTCGAAGCTGCCCTCGATGAACGCCTGGCCGCCGCTGATCGCCTGGCTGACGGACGGGGCGGAGACGACCTCGCCGTCGAGCTCGATCGCGAAGCGGTTCTGCGGGTCGGCCTTGGCGGAGATGTCACCGGTGACGGAGGCGAACTTCTTGCCGCCCTTGCCGGTGAAGTCCATGTTCACGATCCAGCCGCGGCCCTGCTGGGTGTCGTACGAGGCCTGGGCCTTGTCGACGTCCGTGCCGAGGACGGCGGCCGGGCCGAGGACGTACTTCTGGGCGCCGTCCTGGTCGCAGGCGACGATCGTGTCCTTCTCGGTCGCCGCGGCGGCCTTCTCGGCGGCCTGGGCGCGCTTCGCCGGGGTGGTGCAGTCGAGCGCGGCGAGCGCGGCCTGCTGGTCCGTGGTGACCCCGCCGGCTGCCGCCCCGGGGTCGGTGGTGGCGTCGGCGGGGGCCGAGGAGGACGCCTCGGGCGTCGCGGACGCCTTCGGGGAGGTGGAGGCGCTCGGGGAGCTGTCCTGCGCCTTCAGGCCCTGGGTGAGCGCGCGCCCCTGGGTGGTGGAGCTGGCCGAGGGGGAGGCGGAGGAGTCGGCCTTCGGAGTCGCCGAGGAGTCGGCCTTGGGGGTCGCCGACGAGGACGAGGAGGCGTTCGGGGAGGGGCTGGAGCTCGCGCTCCCCGACGGCGCCGGGTTCGCGCCGCTGTAGTCCACCGCCAGCACCGGGCGGAAGTACAGCTTGGCCGTGGTGCCGACCTGCTGTCGCGCCTCGGCCTGGTCCGTGCCCTTGGGGATGTTGACGATGATGTGCTTGTCGCCCTGGGTCTGGACCTCGGCCTCGGACACACCGAGACCGTTCACACGGCGCTCGATGATGTTCACCGCCGTGTTCATGTTCTCGGCGTTGATCGCGCCCTTCTTGCCAGGCTGCTCCTTGGCCTCGAGCGTGATGCTCGTACCGCCGGCGAGGTCGATGCCCAGCCGCGGCGTCTTGTGGCCGGAGAGGAACATCCCTCCGGTGAGCGCGACGAGGGCGATCAGGATGACCAGCAGCGGCCGCAAGGGCCGGCTCTGTGTTCCCTGGGCCCCGCGGCCCCTGTTCGGTGCTGCCACCTTGTCGATTCTCCTGTCCGGCGCCGTACCCGCGGCCGTTTCAGACGGACGCGGGCCGGCGGAAGTCTGCTATGAGGACACCCCGACGGAACCCGGCGGCCTCCAGGGCCGGCCGGGTCCGGTCACTTCTTCTCGGTGCCGTCCTGGTCATCGCCGTCCGCAGCCTCATCGGTGCGCTTGCCCAGGTCGATCTCCGGGGCGGCGTCCGCGGTCCCGGCCTCGGACTCGGACCCGGTCTCGGACTCGGACTCGGTGAGGGACGAGGCGTCCTCGGGGACCGGCGGCAGGTCGTCGGACTTCGGCTCCGCGCCGTGCACGATCCGGTTGTACTCCTCGTCGTCGAGGATGGCGCCGATGGCGTTCTTCGCGTAGATCGCGTGCACGCCGGGGGCCACCTCGAGGAGAACGGAGTCCTCGTGGACCTCCTTGACCACGGCGTACATGCCGCCGATGGTCCGCACGCCAGAGCCCGGCTCCATGCTGTTCCGCATCTGCATGGCCTGGCGCTGCTTATTCTTCGCCGACCGGGTCATGAGCAGCATGGCCCCGATCAGGATGATGAACGGAAGTAGAATTTCCACGGTGTCCGGATTTTCCTTTTATGGCCGAATTCACGGCCTCGAATTCGGGGACGGTACGTCGTCCGGTATACGGATGGACGTCGGCGGAGTCTAAGCCAGTCCCCACCTGATGAACAACGCCCAGCATGGCACCGGGGTTCCTGGACTGGCCAATATCCGCGCCGTCGCCCGGGTCACAGCGCAGGCGCCGCACGGGCCGTGTCCGGGACGGCGTGGTTTGCGCCACTTCGGGAGGGGCGCCGGGCGCTACGGGAGCAGGGTCTGCTGCACGCCGCCGGAGCCCTGGGGCGGGACAAGGCCCAGATGCGCCCAGGCCGCCGGGGTGGCGACACGGCCGCGCGGGGTGCGCGCCAGCAGCCCCTCGCGGACGAGGAACGGCTCGGCGACCTCTTCGACGGTCTCCCGCTCCTCCCCCACGGCGACGGACAGCGTGGACAGGCCGACGGGGCCGCCGCCGAACAGCTTGAGCAGGGCGTGCAGCACGGCGCGGTCCAGCCGGTCCAGACCGCGCGCGTCCACCTCGTACACCTCCAGCGCCCGGCCGGCGACCTCCCTGGTGATCGCGCCGTCGGCCTTCACCTGGGCGTAGTCCCGTACACGGCGCAGCAGCCGGTTGGCGATACGGGGCGTGCCGCGCGAGCGGCCGGCGATCTCGGCGGCGCCCTCGGCGTCGATGTGTACGTCCAGCAGTCCGGCGGAGCGGTGGATCACCTGCTCCAGCTCGTGCGGGGCGTAGAACTCCATGTGCCCGGTGAAACCGAAGCGGTCGCGCAGCGGCGGCGGCAGCAGCCCGGCCCGGGTGGTGGCGCCGACGAGCGTGAAGGGCGGCAGTTCCAGCGGAATCGCGGTGGCGCCGGGGCCCTTTCCCACGATCACGTCGACGCGGAAGTCCTCCATCGCCATATAGAGCATTTCCTCCGCCGGACGCGACATCCGGTGGATCTCGTCGAGGAAGAGCACCTCGCCCTCCTGGAGGGAGGACAGGATGGCGGCCAGATCCCCGGCGTGCTGGATGGCCGGACCCGACGTGATCCGGATGGGCGCGCCCATCTCCGCGGCGACGATCATCGCGAGGGTGGTCTTGCCCAGCCCGGGCGATCCGGACAGCAGCACATGATCCGCGGTACCCCCGCGCTGGCGCGCGGCCCGCAGAACCAGATCAAGCTGCTCACGGACGCGTTCCTGCCCGATGAACTCACCGAGGTTCTTGGGACGCAGCGCGGCTTCGACGGCTTCGTCGTCGCGATCGGCGTCCGCGCCAACAAGGCGGTTCTGAACGGCCTCGTCGTCACTGTGGCGGGCGTCGTCCCATGTCACGTGCGGTCACCTCGGGTCGCGAATTGTCTGCGGTTGCACTTGCTTGTACGGCATTCCCGGATCACGCCCGTCCGACCGAAGGTCGGATTCCCTGAACATCGAACAGACCGGCGTTTTACCTGGGTTCGACTGAATGACGGAATCACGACGCCGACCATCCCGCTCGCAGGCCCACGACCCTCACCGCCCGCGGTTCAACGACTGAAGCGCGGAACGCAGCAACCGCCCCACGTCCGGCGCCCCGTCCCCCTCCGCCTCCGGCGCGACCGCGTCCACGGCGCTCTCAGCGTCGCGCGGCGCATAGCCCAGCCCCGTGAGGGCCGCGTGCACCTGCTCGCGCCAGCCGGCCGGCACGGTGGCGAGCGCCTGACGACCGATCAGGGACGACGAACCGGAGCCCACCGGCTCGCCGAGCCGGTCCCTCAGCTCCAGCAGCAGCTTCTGCGCGCCCTTCTTGCCGATGCCCGGAACGGCCGTCAGGGCCTTCTCATCACCGGTGGCCACGGCCACCCGCAGGGCGTCGGGGCTGTGCACCGCGAGCATCGCCTGGGCCAGCCGCGGCCCCACGCCGCTGGCGGTCTGCAGCAGCTCGAACACCTGGCGCTCGTCGTCGTCGGCGAACCCGTAGAGGGTCAGCGAGTCCTCCCGTACCACCAGGGACGTGGCCAGCTTCGCCTCCTCCCCCAGGCGCAGCCCGGCCAGCGTGCCGGGCGTGCACTGGACGGCCATGCCGATCCCGCCGACCTGGATCACCGCGGTGTCGGGGGCGAGGGCGGCCACGGGGCCGCTGACGAAGGCGATCATGGGCGACCCTTCGGGTGACGGGCGGCGACTGCCGCCGGGTTTTCGTTCTCCGTCGCCGCGAGGGCCTGACGGATGCGCTCCTGGGTACGAGCGGCCGCCTCGCGGGCCTGACGCAGCTGCTCCTGCGCGGGGGTCAGCGCGGCCTGCGCCTGGCGCAGCCGCTCCTGGGCCGGGGCCCGCCAGATATGGCAGATCGCGAGGGCGAGGGCGTCGGCCGCGTCCGCGGGCTTCGGCGGGGCGTCGAGGCGCAGCAGCCGGGTGACCATGGCGCCGACCTGGGCCTTGTCGGCGCGGCCTGTGCCGGTGACGGCGGCCTTGACCTCGCTGGGCGTGTGCAGGGCGACCGGGAGGCCGCGACGCGCGGCTGCGAGCATCGCCGCGGCGCTCGCCTGGGCGGTGCCCATGACGGTGCGGACGTTGTGCTGGCTGAAGACGCGCTCGACGGCGACGACGTCGGGCGCGTGGTCGTCGAGCCAGGTCTCGAGACCCTGCTCGATCAGCAGCAGGCGCTCGTGCACGGGAGCCTCGGGAGGCGTCCTCACCACCCCCACCGCGACCATGCGCAGCGCCCGGCCCGGGGTGCCGTCCACGACACCCACCCCGCACCGCGTCAACCCCGGGTCGACACCAAACACCCGCACGTCGCCAGCCCCCTGCCTCTCACCGTACGTGCAGGCTAGCCGCTCCCACCGACATCCCCGCCCAGGCCACGCTGCGCGCTGGGCCGGGGCGGCCCGAGCGCTGGCGCGGCCCAGGGGGCGTGAGCCCTACGCGTCGACCTTCTCCATGATCTCGTCCGACACGTCGAAGTTCGCGAAGACGTTCTGCACGTCGTCGGAGTCCTCGAGGGCGTCGATGAGCCGGAAGATCTTCCGCGCGCCCTCCTCGTCGAGCTCGACCTGCATCGTCGGGACGAAGTTCGCCTCGGCCGAGTCGTAGTCGATGCCCGCCTCCTGCAGCGCCGTACGGACGCCGACGAGGTCGGTCGCCTCGGAGAGCACCTCGAAGGACTCGCCCAGGTCGTTGACCTCCTCCGCACCCGCGTCGAGGACCGCGCCGAGGACGTCGTCCTCGGACAGCTCGCCCTTGGGGACGATCACGACGCCCTTGCGGTTGAAGAGGTACGACACGGAGCCCGGGTCGGCCATCGAGCCGCCGTTGCGGGTCATCGCGACGCGGACGTCGGACGCCGCGCGGTTGCGGTTGTCCGTGAGGCACTCGATGAGGACGGCGACGCCGTTCGGCCCGTAGCCCTCGTACATGATCGTCTCGTAGTCGGCGCCACCGGCCTCGAGACCGGCTCCGCGCTTGATGGCCGAGTCGATGTTCTTGTTGGGAACGGACGACTTCTTGGCCTTCTGCACCGCGTCGTAG
Source organism: Streptomyces sp. NPDC051940 (assembly GCF_040680895.1). Taxonomy (NCBI): domain Bacteria; kingdom Bacillati; phylum Actinomycetota; class Actinomycetes; order Kitasatosporales; family Streptomycetaceae; genus Streptomyces; species Streptomyces sp. NPDC051940. The sequence goes on from NZ_JBFAXR010000162.1 coordinate 6,709, forward strand.
AGCGTGGGGTTGCCCTCGAGGTCGGCGCCGCCCATCCGGGCCGCGACCTCCACGTTCTTGATCAGCTTCGCGAAGAGCTTTCCTCGCTTGGCGTCGATCACGGCCTTCTTGTGCTTGGTGGTTGCCCACTTAGAGTGGCCGGACACGGCATTGCTCCATTCAACGACACTACGGAGAGACGAACGACTGGATCCTACCGGGATCGCGTCACCGTGCCGCGCGCACCATCGCCGTGAACAGCTGGTGCACCCGGTGGTCGCCTGTCAGCTCCGGGTGGAAGGACGTGGCGAGGAGGTTGTCCTGGCGGACGGCCACCGCGTGGTCGCCGTAACGCGCGAGGACCTCGGCGCGGGCGCCGACCGACTCGACCCACGGGGCGCGGATGAAGACGCCCTCGACCGGTCCGCCCTCGATGCCCGCCACGTCGACGGCCGCCTCGAAGGACTCGTTCTGGCGCCCGAAGGCGTTACGGCGGACGATCATGTCGATGCCGCCGATGGTCTCCTGACCGGACCGGGGGTCGAGGATCTTGTCGGCCAGCATGATCATGCCGGCGCAGGAGCCGTACGCGGGCATCCCGGCCCGCACCCGCTCGCGCAGCGGCTCCATCAGCCCGAAGGCGATGGCGAGCTTGGAGATCGTGGTGGACTCGCCGCCCGGCAGCACCAGGCCGTCGACCGCGGCCAGCTCCTCGGGGCGGCGGACGGAAACGGCGTCGGCGCCGGCGGCCTCGAGCGCGGCCAGATGCTCACGGACGTCGCCCTGCAGGGCGAGGACACCGATGACGGGGGACACGGGGCGGGACCTCTCTCGGGGTTGCGCCGGCCCGGTGCGGCCGACGGTGGGAACACGCGCGGACGGCCCGGCCCGTCCGCAGAGGAGAAGGACCGGGCCGCCCTGCACGGGTGGCGCTGGATTACCAGCCGCGGTTGGCGTAGCGCTCGGCCTCGGGGAGGGTGTCGCAGTTGATGCCGACCATGGCCTCGCCCAGGTTGCGGGAGGCGTCCGCGATGATCTTCGGGTCGTCGAAGAAGGTGGTGGCCTTCACGATGGCGGCGGCGCGCTTGGCCGGGTCGCCCGACTTGAAGATGCCGGAGCCGACGAAGACGCCCTCGGCGCCGAGCTGGCGCATCAGCGCGGCGTCGGCCGGGGTGGCGACGCCACCGGCGGAGAAGAGGACGACAGGCAGCTTCCCGAGCTTGGCGACCTCGGCGACGATCTCGTACGGGGCGCGCAGCTCCTTGGCGGCGGCGTACAGCTCGTGGTTGTCCAGGCCGCGCAGCTGGGCGATCTCGTTCTTGATCTGGCGCAGGTGGCGGACCGCCTCGACGACGTTGCCGGTGCCGGCCTCGCCCTTGGAACGGATCATGGCCGCGCCCTCGGCGATCCGGCGCAGGGCCTCGCCCAGGTTGGTGGCGCCGCAGACGAAGGGGGTGGTGAAGGACCACTTGTCGGAGTGGTTGACCTCGTCGGCCGGGGTCAGCACCTCGGACTCGTCGATGTAGTCCACACCCAGCGACTGCAGGACCTGGGCCTCGACGAAGTGGCCGATGCGCGACTTGGCCATGACGGGGATCGAGACGGCGCTGATGATGCCCTCGATCATGTCCGGGTCGGACATCCGGGCCACGCCGCCGTCCTTACGGATGTCGGCGGGAACCCGCTCCAGGGCCATGACCGCGACGGCGCCCGCGTCCTCGGCGATCTTCGCCTGCTCCGGCGTGACGACGTCCATGATCACGCCGCCCTTGAGCTGCTCGGCCATGCCGCGCTTCACGCGGGCGGTGCCGGTCTCGGGGGCCTGAGAGGTGTTGCTGGACACGGTTGACCTCACTCGTGTGACGAATGGTGCGATGTACCTATCGTAGGCGGGTTCGGGCACAGCCCCGACCATGGCGGTGGCGACCCGTACGCCAGAGAACCGCAGGCAGCACCCACGGGTAAAGAGCCAATCCCAAGGCCGTGGCCCCCAGGGGCCCCCTACACCCACCTGGGGTCCCCCGCCGGACCCGCCAGGAGGGGCGCCCCCCGACGGCACCCATCAGAGCGAGGCGAGAAACGCCGATCAAGCCCGGCCGACGTCTGAGGCCGAGGCGCGAAGCGCCAATACAGCCCGGCCGCACCCACGAGAACGAGGCGAGAAACGCACAACAGCCAGGCCGGCGTCTGAGGCCGAGGCGCGAAGCGCCGACACAGCCCGGCCGGCGTCTGAGGCCGAGGCGCGAAGCGCCAATACAGCCCGGCCGGCGTTTGAGGCCAGAGGCGCGAAGCGCCGATTCGGGGCCCGGGGGCGAAGCCCCCGCAGCGCAAGGCGAGCCGAGACCCGCTACCGCACACCCCGCACGGTGAGAGCCACCGGCGGCTCATCATCCATCTCGACCGCCAACGGAAACGCCGCATGCCCCGCAAGCCGGAACCACCGCACCTTACGATGCCGCCGCAAGGCCCGCGCAGCCCGCACAGCGTCATTGTGGAAGCGCCGCGCCATAGGCACCTTCCGCGCCGCCTCCGCCAGCTCGTCGATCGACTCGGGCCCGCCGGGAGCCCGCCGTACCGCCTCGATCTGCTCCGGCTCGTCGAAGACCGCCCGCAGCGCCTGGCTGAGCTCGCTCTCCGCGACCTCGCGCTGCTCCTCCTCCGCCTGCCGCGCGGCGTGCGCCGCCTGGTAGAGCACCATGGCGGCGGCCGGGTCCAGCACCCCGCTGGTGGCCAGCTCCTGGGTGACGGAGGCCCGCCGCAGCAGCTGTGCGTCCAGCGCGGCCCGGGAGGCGTCGATGCGGGTGTGCAGCCGGTCGAGCCGGCCGGCCGTCCAGCTCAGATAGACCCCGATGAGAAACAGGCCGACGGCGATCCAGAGCAACGACAAAGGGAAGTCCACGAGCGACGAGGCTACCGCCCCGGTCCCACCCCTCCCGCGGCTAGTCCCGCCCCTCGCGGGCCAGCCCCAGCCGGCTCCACAGCCCGACGCGCTCGTCCTCCGCCACGGACGCCGCCCCCTGGGTGACCGTCTCGTAGACGGACAGGATGTCCGCCCCTACCGTCGACCAGTCGAAGCGCTGCACATGCCGCCGCCCGGCCGAGCGCAGCTCCTCGCGCCGCGCGGGATCCTTCAGCAGCTCGACGGCCTTCGCCGCCAGGTCGTCCGCGTCCTCGTTCGCGAACAGCTGCCCCGCCTGCCCGCCGTCGAGCACCTGGGCGAACGCGTCGAGGTCGCTCGCGAGCACCGGCGCGCCCGCCGACATGGCCTCGACCAGGATGATCCCGAAGGACTCGCCGCCGGTGTTCGGCGCGACGTACACATCGACGCTGCTCAGGAAGCGCGCCTTGTCCTCGTCGGTGACCATCCCGAGGAACTCGACCCGCTCCCGCAGCTCCTTCGGCAGCCCCGCGACGGCCTCCTCCGCGTCGCCGCGCCCGGCGACCAGCAGCCGCGTCTGCGGCAGCTCCGCCACGATCCGCGGCAGCGCCCGCATGAGCACCGGCAGGCCCTTGCGCGGTTCGTCGATCCGCCCGACGAAGCCGAGGGTGCCGCCCTGCCACTCCGGCCGGGGCTCCGCCCCGTCGAAGAAGCCGACGTCCACCCCGTTGGGGATGACGACGGCGTCGCCGCCCAGGTGCTCGACCAGCGTCCGCCGCGCGTACTCGCTGACCGCGATCCGCGCGCTGATCTTCTCCAGCGCGGACTGCAGGATCGGATACGCCGCGATCATCCCGCGCGAGCGCGGGTTGGAGGTGTGGAAGGTGCCGACGATCGGCCCCTGCGCCGCCCAGCAGGCGAGCAGCGCGAGGGACGGCGAGGCGGGCTCATGGATGTGGAGTACGTCGAAGTCGCCCTCGTGCACCCACCGCCGCACCCGGGCGGCGGACAGGAAGCCGAAGTTGATCCGGGCGACGGAGCCGTTGTACGGCACGGGCACCGCCCGCCCCGCGGAGACGACGTACGGCGGCAGTTCCGTGCCGTCGTCGGCGGGCGCCAGGACGGACACCTCGTGGCCGCGCCCGATGAGGTGCTCGGCGAGATCGCGGACGTGGAACTGGACGCCGCCCGGCACGTCCCAGGAGTACGGGCAGACGATGCCGATCCTCAACGCCGCTCCAGATCCTCGAGCCAGAACCGCTGCAGCATGTGCCAGTCCTCGGGATGCTCGCCGATCCCCGCGGCGAACACGTCCGCCGTCGCCTGCGTCATCACGGCCGTCTTCTCCGCCCGCGTGCCGCTCTCCGGTACCTCGACCGGGGGGTGCACCTGCCCCTGCAGTATCGACGTGTCGTCGTACCAGAGGGTGACGGGCAGCAGCTTCGCCCCCGTGGCCTGGGCGAGCAGCGCGGGCCCGGCCGGCATCTTCGCCGTGGCGCCGAAGAAGTCGACCTCCACGCCCGACGCCGACAGGTCCCGGTCGGCGACCAGGCACACCAGCCCGCCGGCGCGCAGCCGCCGCGCCAGGACGCCGAAGGCGTTGGCGCCGGCGTGCGGCAGGACCTCCATCCCGAGGCTCTCGCGGTACGCCACGAACCGGTCGTACAGCGACTCCGGCTTCAGCCGCTCGGCGACCGTGGTGAAGGGCACGCCGAGCTTGCTGGTGACCCAGGCGCCGGCCATGTCCCAGTTGCCCATGTGCGGCAGGGCGAGGATGACGCCCCCGCCTTCCGCCAGCCCGTCCTCCAGATAGTGGGCGTCCTTCGGGTCGAAGCCGTCGCGCATCTGCTGCTTGCTGTAGGCGGGCAGCCGGAAGGCCTCCATCCAGTAGCGCAGGTACGAGCGCATCCCGGCGTGCGTCAGCGCCGCCAGCTCCGCGTCGGTGGCCTCCGGCCGCACCCGCGCGAGGTTGGAGCGCAGCCGCTGTACGGCCTTGCCGTCACGTTTGTACGCGAAGTCGGCGACCCGGTTGCCGAGCGCCCTCGCGGCCGGCTCAGGGAGGTGTTTGACGGCGGCCCAGCCCGCCCCGTACGCACCGTCGACCAGACGGTCTTTGATCATGCGTTCTCCCCCTGCTCCGCCGGCGCCGCCGCCGCGGCGTCCGCCTCGGCGGACTCACGGCGTACGGTGACGACCCGCTGCCCCAGCGTAATGAGGCTGCCCACGGCCACCACCCACAGTGCGATGGGAAGCAGGATGTCGATATGGGGGACGCCGAACTTGTGCAGCCCCGAGAAGCCCGCCAGCACCAGGGAGATCACCAGCCGCTCGGCGCGCTCCACGAGCCCGTTCACGTTGACCGGCAGCCCGATGCTCTCGCCGCGGGCCTTGGTGTACGACACGACCTGGCCGCTCGCGAGGCAGAAGATGGCCACCGCGCACAGCGTGATGCTGTCGCCGTCCCCGGCGTACCAGAGGGCGAAACCGGCGAAGATCGCGGCGTCCGCCACCCGGTCCAGCGTCGAGTCCAGGAACGCGCCCCAGCGCGAGGACGTCCCCGCCTGGCGGGCCATGTTCCCGTCGACCAGGTCCGAGAAGACGAACAGGGTGATGACGACCGTGCCCCAGAAGAACTCGCCCCGCGGGTAGAAGGCCAGCGCGCCGACCATCACCCCGGCGGTGCCGATGAGCGTCACCGTGTCCGGGCTCACTCCCCTGCGCAGGAGAAACGCGGCGAACGGCGTGAGAACACGCGTGAAGAAAGCACGCGCGTACTTGTTCAGCATGGCCTTCCCGATGGTTGCTGGACCTGGTGGCCCCGGTCGTCGGTCGAAGAAGCCCGGGCCGATGGGCTCGCCCATCGTAGCCAGGGGTCCCCGGCCCCGCGCCCACGCACCCCACGGTGGTGCCGGGGTGCACTCCGGTGCCGTACGTGCGGCACCGCGGGGCCCGGTGTGCCGCACTACCGGGGCCTTCCGGACTGTACGCCGTACAGGCCGGGCCCGTGCCGCCGCCCCGTACAAGGCGCACCTTGTGTGACGTATGGACGCATCCCGAACACGGTGGAAAGCTCGAAACCACCGAAGGTTTCCAGCCTCGGAAGGCGGGACTACACATGGGTGAAAAAACGAGTGCACACCCCGGAGCCGCCGGCAGGGCAGTCACGGCCGCCCAGCCCTCCTCCATCCGGAATGTGGTGCTGGTCGGCCATAGCGGATCCGGGAAGACGACACTGGTCGAAGCGCTGGCACTGGCCTCGGGAGCCGTGAACCGGGCCGGACGGGTCGAGGACGGGGGCTGTCTCTCCGACTACGACGAGATCGAACACCGGCAGCAGCGCTCCGTGCAGCTGTCACTGGTGCCGGTGGAGTTCAACGGCATCAAGATCAACGTACTGGACACTCCCGGCTACGCCGATTTCGTAGGGGAGCTCAGAGCCGGTCTGCGGGCAGCGGACGCGGCTCTTTTCATCGTCTCGGCCGCGGACGGCGTCGACGGCGCCACCCGCATGGTGTGGGAGGAGTGCGCGGCGGTCGGCATGCCGCGGGCCCTGGTCGTCACCCACCTGGACGCCGCACGGGCGGACTTCGACGAGATGACGGCGATCTGCCAGCGGGTGTTCGGCGGTGACGACCCCGATGCCGTACTCCCCCTCTACCTGCCCCTGCACGGCGAGGAGCAGCCCGACGGGCACACCCCGGTCGCCGGGCTGATCGGCCTGCTCTCCCAGCGCGTCTTCGACTACACCTCAGGAGCGCGCGTCGAACGGGAGCCGGATCCCGAGCATCTGCCGCTCATCGAGGAGGCGCGCAACCGGCTCATCGAGGGGATCATCGCCGAGAGCGAGGACGAGACCCTGATGGACCGCTATCTCGGCGGCGAGGATCTCGACATCAAGACCCTGATCGAGGATCTGGAGAAGGCCGTCGCGCGCGGCGTCTTCCATCCGGTGCTGGCCGCCGCGCCCGCCCACGAGGGCGGCACCCAGGGGCTGGGCACGATCGAGCTGCTGGAACTGATCACCGGCGGCTTCCCGACCCCCGAGGAGCGGGAGATCCCCGCCGTGACGACGCCCCAGGGAGCGCCGCGGCCCCCGCTGACGTGCGATCCCGACGGCCCGCTGGCCGCCGAGGTGGTCAAGACGTCCTCCGACGCGTACGTCGGCCGGCTGTCGCTGATCCGCATCTTCTCCGGCACCCTGCGCCCGGACGCCACCGTGCACGTGTCGGGACACGGCATGGAGGACCGCGGACACGAGGACCACGACGTCGACGAGCGGATCGGCGCCCTGTCCTCCCCCTTCGGCAAACACCAGCGCCCGCTGACCGAGGCCCTCGCCGGCGACATCGCCTGCGTGGCCAAGCTCAGCCGCGCCGAGACGGGCGACACCGTCTCGGCGAAGGACGACCCGCTGCTGATGGAGCCCTGGCTGATGCCCGACCCGCTGCTGCCGGTGGCCATCCAGGCGCACAGCAAGCACGACGAGGACAAGCTCTCGCAGGGCCTGTCCCGGCTGGTCGCCGAGGACCCGACGATGAAGCTGGAGCAGAACCAGGACACCGGTCAGGTGGTCCTGTGGTGCCTGGGCGAGGCGCATGTGGACGTGGCGCTGGAGCGGCTGCGCACCCGCTACGGGGTGGCGGTCGACGCGGTGCCGCACAGGGTCTCCCTGCGCGAGACCTTCGGCGGGAAGGCGACAGCGCGCGGCCGGCATGTGAAACAGTCCGGCGGCCACGGTCAGTACGCCATCTGCGAGATCGAGGTGGAGCCGCTGCCGGGCGGCTCGGGCATCGAGTTCGTGGACAAGGTCGTGGGCGGCGCGGTGCCGCGCCAGTTCATCCCCTCGGTGGAGAAGGGTGTACGGGCCCAGGCGGCGAAGGGCGTCGCCACGGGCTATCCGCTGGTCGACATCCGCATCACCCTCCACGACGGCAAGGCCCACTCGGTGGACTCCTCGGACGCGGCGTTCCAGACGGCGGGCGCCCTGGCCCTGCGGGAAGCGGCGACGCAGGTCCGTATCCACCTGCTGGAGCCGGTGGCGGAGCTGCAGGTGATGGTGGGCGACGAGTACGTCGGCCCGGTGATGAGCGATCTGTCCGGCCGCCGCGGCCGCGTGGTCGGCACCGAGCAGGCGGGGTTCGGACGCACGCTCGTACGGGCCGAGGTGCCCGAGATCGAGATCGGGCGGTACGCAGTCGATCTGCGCTCGCTGTCGCACGGCACGGGCCGCTTCGGCCGTACGTACGTACGCCATGAGCCGATGCCGCCGCAGATCGCCACGAAGATCCAGGAACAGGAGGAGAACAAGGGCTGACCGGCCTTGGCCGGGCCCCGGCCGGTCCCCTGTGGAAAACTCACGGAGGGCCGCCGGGGCCCGCTAACCTGGGACATCAGGTGTGCGGGGGGCTTTAGTTGGGAATGGCCGCACCATCCAGCGTTTTCACGTGGAGGCTAGTGTGGCGTCGAGCAGTGACTTCCCACCCGGGGCGGAGGTGCCGATCGCCGGCGGGGCGGGACAGACCGCGGCGACCAACGCCCTGGCGTCCGCCGCGTACCGGGACGGCGAGCCGGCCAAGCTGCTCGAGGCCAACAGCGACTGGTTCCAGTCCGCGTTCAAGGCCGGCAAGATCAAGCTCTTCGAGCCGAGCCTCGGCGAGGCGTTCTCCCGCGCCGTGCAGACCCGGATGCTCGCCGCCAAGCGCAAGCAGGTCATCCAGTCCTTCGGCATGGAGCCGCAGACCGTCGTCGAGCACTGCCTGTCGGCCAACCGGATCCGCCGGCTGCGGGACACCAGGCTCAGCCTGATCATGCTGGTCTTCGGCGTGGTGTTCCTGCCCGGACTGCTGCTGTGGCTGGGCGTGTTCTGGCTGCGCCGCACCTTCGCCGGCTCGCAGGACAAGAAGGTCAACGCCTACGGTCTCGCGGCGCTCGCCGCGCTGGCCATCATGGCGCTGCTGGTCTTCATCCGGCTGCCGCTCGGCGGCGCGCTCGGCGTGTACGGCCGCGCGATGCTCGTCGCACCGGTCGTCGGCTGGCTGTGGGCCAAGCAGGTCTGCGAGCGCACCGCGAAGGAGCTGCGTTCGCACTGGGCGGGGCTGCTCGGCGGCGGGAGCGTCGCGGCGATGGTGCCCGAGGCGGTGCCGCGGACGCCGGGCGAGAAGGCGGCGGAGGCCCTCCGGGAGCAGCTGGCCAAGCTCACCGCGGAGCAGCGCAGCAACGTCGTCTTCTACGCCGGGCCCAAGGGGATACTGGGCATGGGCACGCGCTGGGGCGCCTGGCAGCTCGCGGAGGACCTGGTGCCGCGCGAGGCGGGCACGGACATCAACCCCTTCCGCAGCTGGGACGTCGTCAAGGCCATCCACGACCAGCTGCGCATGCTGGAGCGCAAGCCCGTGCACACGGGCGGCTTCCCCCCGCCGTCGATACGGCACTGGGTGGTCGCTCCGATCGGGGAGAAGGCGTCGTCCGTGGCGCGGCCGAGCGGGCCCGAGACCGAGCGGTTCCAGGTCAAGGACTTCGAGGTCCAGCGCATCTGCAACGAGCAGCAGTTCGGCAGCGGCGAACGGCACTATCTCGGCGTGCAGTTCACCCTGTGGGACGGTCAGCTGATCATCACGATGCTGGTGACGGTCACCGTGCTGCACCACACACTGCGCGTGGAGGTCACCGGGCACGCGCTGGGGCCGGTGCATCCGCTGTTCACGACGAAGCCGGCGCCCTCGTCGAAAGAGGTCGCCAAGAGCTTCAAGTTCTGGGAGACCAAGACGGTGAACCTGCCGATCGTGCCGGCGCGCGAGGTCGTACGGCAGGCGGTGCGGGCGCCCTTCACCCGGCTGCCGGGCTTCCTCGACTGGGCCGGCGGCAGCCTGTCCCTCCCGGAGCCCTTCGGCCTGCGCCACGTCTGGGCGGACCCGCCGTGGCGCCACCGCTTCATGGCCGACGACGCCCTGCGGGCGGCGACCCCGGTACTGCGCGTGGTCCACGCGGCCACGCTGCGGGTCCTCGCGGAACACGGCGTGGACACGGAGCGCTTCGGCGAACGCTCGCGCTTCTTGAGCGGCTCCATACAGGGGGCGGAGCCCCGCAAGGCCGACCTCTACGACGCGTAACACGGCGCTGCGCGCCTCCGTCCTCAGACGCCGGACGGGCTGGGGTGGTGGTGCGGCCCGCTGCATCGTGCGCTTTGCGCCGGCGCCTGCGGCGCGATTCGGCGCTGCGCGCCTCAGTCCTCAAACGCCGGACGGGCTGGAGTGGTGCTGCGGTCACGCTGCAACGTGCGCTTTGCGCCGGCGCCTGCGGCGCGATTCGGCGCTCCGCGCCTCAGTCCTCAAACGCCGGACCGGCTGGGGGGTGCTGCGGTCACGCTGCACGCCTCTGTTCCCGCTGGCGCCTGCGGCGCGCTTCAGTCCTCAGGCGCCGGACGGGCTGGAGTGGTGCTGCGGTCACGCTGCAACGTGCGCTTTGCGCCGGCGCCTGCGGCGCGATTCGGCGCTCCGCGCCTCAGTCCTC
>NZ_JBFAXR010000163.1:0-16922 GCF_040680895.1 Streptomyces sp. NPDC051940
GGCGTACGTCCCGAGCAGCTCCTTGCGGCTCCAGGCGTAGCGCGCGCCCTCCGCGATCGCGGCGAGGGACGGCTTCGCCGCCTCGTGCGCCGCGGGCGAGGCCGCCAGACCCAGCCCCAGCACCGCCGAGATCGCGTACGTCACGGCGTCGGCGCCGTACGCCCACTCCGCCCCGGCGTACGCGACGACGAAACCGGCGAGGGCGGGGCCGGCGATGCCGCCGACCTGCCAGCGCAGCGAGTTCAGCGCCGCGGCGGCGGGCAGCTGCTCGTGCGGCACGATCCGCGGCACGATCGAGTCGAGCGCCGGCCGCTGGATCGCGGTGAGCGCGGCGGAGCCCGCGGCGATGAGGTACAGCGGCCAGATGACGGGTTCGGGCAGGAGGGTGTTGACCAGCAGCCCGGTGGCGAGGAAGCCGTGACCCACCTCGGTCCAGATGATCAGCTTCCGTTTGTCGAAGGCGTCCGCGAGCGCACCGCCGTACAGGCCGAAGACGATCAGCGGGATCAGCTCGGCGGCGCCGATCGCGCCGACGGCGGCCGCGGAGCCGGTGAGCTCCTTCATCTGCACCGGCAGCGCCACGAAGGTGAGGAAGCTGCCGAAGCTCGTGATCAGGCCGGCGATCCACATCCGGCGGAAGTCCGCGGAGGAACGCCAGGGCGCCAGGTCGGGCAGCAGCGCGCGTATGCCGCGGGGCGGCGGGGTTGCTTCGGTCACGAGGGGACATGCTGAGGCCGCGACAGCCCCCGTGACAAGCGGTTTTCGCGGCACCTACCAACGCGGCGGCGGAGGCGCCGCGAGCTGCTCCGCCAGCCGCGCCAGCCGGTCCGCGAACCGGCGCCTGCCGCGGCCCGGCGCGGGCTCCGCCGACTCCCCGGCCGCCGCGCTGACCAGATGCTGCACGGTGTCCAGGCCCACCCCGGCGGCCGCGTCGGGGTGCAGTACGTCATGGGCCAGCGACGCCAGCGTGCGCGCCCCGTCGATCGCGAGCACCGTCGCCCCGCCGCGCCGGGCGTCGTCCACCCGCTCCAGCAGCGCCTCGCCTGGCTCCGCGGGCGCCACCACCAGCACCGTCTCCCCGCGTCCGGCCCCCTCCAGCCGGCTCAGGTCCACCGCCAGATGCGCGGGCGCGGCGGGCGGCACCCGGTGGCGTACCAGCGTCGGGGACAGCTCGGGCCGGCCCGACCAGGCGGCCTCGTCGTCGAGATGGGCGGCCAGATGCCACGGCTCGTACTCCGCCGTGCCCACCAGCAGCAGCCCGCCGCCCTGCCGCCGCACCGCCGTGCGCAGACAGCCCGCGAACCGCCGGGTGGCCGGCAGCCACTCGGAACCGGCCAGCACTTCCCTGAGCACAGCCACCCGCACGGCGTCCATGAGGGGGGATCCTGCACCATCCGCCGCCGGGTCCGCAGGCGGTCCGGCCGGAGTTCGCCCGTACGATGCCCACCATGACTTCCGAAACCGCCAAGCCGGCCCCCAAGGACCCCTACGACCTGCCCGACGTCTCCGGCCTGACGGTCGGCGTGCTCGGCGGCACCGGCGACCAGGGCCGGGGCCTCGCGTACCGGCTGGCCAAGGCCGGCCAGCGCGTGGTCATCGGCTCGCGCAGCGCCGAGCGGGCGCAGGCCGCTGCGGACGAGCTGGGTCTGGGCGTCGCGGGCGCGGACAACGAGGAGTGCGCGCGCCGGTCCGACATCGTGATCGTCGCCGTGCCGTGGGAGGGCCACGCCAAGACCCTGGAGACGCTGCGCGAGGTGCTCGCCGGGAAGCTCGTCGTGGACTGCGTGAACCCGCTCGGTTTCGACAAGAAGGGCGCGTACGCCCTGAAGCCCGAGGAGGGCAGCGCCGCCGAGCAGGCCGCGGCCCTGCTCCCCGAGGCACGCGTCACGGCCGCCTTCCACCACCTGTCGGCGGTGCTGCTGCAGGATCCCGGGATCGACGAGATCGAGACGGACGTGATGGTGCTGGGCGAGTCCCGCGCCGACACGGACATCGTCCAGGCGCTGGCCAACCGCATCCCCGGCATGCGCGGCGTCTTCGCGGGCCGGCTGCGGGGCGCCCACCAGGTGGAGTCCCTCGTCGCCAACCTGATCTCCGTGAACCGCCGCTACAAGGCGCACGCGGGGGTGCGGCTCACCGACATCTGAGCCTGGGGGAGAATGGACCCGCACCGCACCGCCCCGAAGGAGCCCGCATCCATGTCCACGCCCGCTGACGCCAAGCGCCTCTCCCTGTTCGCCGTGGTCGTGTGCGCCCTGGCGGTGGCCGCCGCGGTGGTGTCGTTCGTGAACGGCCTGTGGGTGGGCGTGGTGTGGCTGCTGCTCGCCGGGCTGGCGTCCAACATGGCGTGGTACTACGTGCGGCGGGCCCGGGCGCTGTCGCGCCGCGAGGGCTGAGCGCCCCGGCGGGCCCGTCCGTCACACGCCGGGCTCGCCGTCCCAGAAGCGGTACCAGTTCAGGCCCCAGTCGACCTCCGACTCGCTGACGCCGAGGGCGTCGAGGATGGCGTAGATCGCGTCGAAGAAGGCCCGGTTCAGCTCGGGGATCCACAGCAGGGCGAAGACCGCGAGCAGCCCGAACCCGCCGTACGGGGCGACCTTCGCGCGGGTCTGCGGCGACAGCCAGGGTTCGATGACGCCGTAGCCGTCCAGGCCCGGGACCGGCAGGAAGTTCAGGATCGCGGCCGTGACCTGCAGCAGCGCCAGGAACGCGAGCGCGCACCGGAACGCCAGCGGGGCGTCGTCCATCGCGCCGAACCAGAACGGGGCGGTGACCGCGACCGCGAGGGCGGCGTTCGTGAGGGGGCCCGCGGCGGAGATCAGGCTGTGCTTCCAGCGCTCGCGGATGCGGTGGCGCTCGATGAAGACGGCGCCGCCGGGGAGGCCGATGCCGCCCATGATCACGAAGAGCAGGGGCAGCACGATGCTCAGCATCGCGTGCGTGTACTTCAGCGGGTTGAGCGTCAGATAGCCCTTGGCCCCGATGGAGATGTCGCCGCTGTGCAGGGCGGTGCGGGCGTGCGCGTACTCGTGCAGGCAGAGGGAGACGACCCAGGCCGCGGTGACGAACAGGAACACCGCGACGCCGGTCGGCAGCCCCTTGTCCCGGTACAGCGCCCAGCCTGCGACGGCCGTCACGGCGGCGATCGCCAGGAAGACGGGGCTGATCCGGCGGTCGCGCCGGCTGATCGCGGGCGCACCGGCACCCGTGCCGGTGCTGTCGCTGGGCGTCATGGATGCCTGCCTTCGGTCTCGGGGCCGACGTCACCGTACCTGCGGATCCGGACGTGCACCTGGGAAACGACGCGGGGCGGGGGGTGGTTCCGCGGGGATGCGGGTGTCGCCCCGCCGCGGGTGCCGGGTTCCGGGTGCAGGACCCGGGCGGGGAGAATGACCGGGTGCGCTATCTCGTTCTCGGACCCACCCAGGCCGTCACGGAGACGGGCGACCCCGTGCACCTGGGGGGAGCCCGGCTGCGCGCGCTGCTGACCGTGCTGGCCCTCACCCCGGGCCGGACGCGGAGCGCCGAGGCGCTGATCGACGAGGTCTGGGCCGCCGGCGACCCGCCGGCCGACGCGACCGCCGCCCTCCAAGCCCTGGTCGGACGGCTCCGCAAGGCGCTCGGCGCCGGGGCGATCCGCTCGGACGCCGCCGGCTACGCGCTGCACGCGGCGCCCGACGACGTCGACCTGTACCGCTTCGACACGCTCGCCGGGGAGGCCCGGGCCGCCCTCGCGGACGGCAACCCGCACAAGGCCGCGGCGCTCGCGGACGACGCCCTCGGTCTGTGGCGCGGCCCCGTCCTCGCCGACCTGCCGGACCGTACGGGCGAGGCGGCGCGCTGGACGTCGCGGCGCCTGGACGCACAGCGCACACGCTGCGCCGCCGCGCTGGCGCTCGGGGAGGCCCCCCGGGTCATCCCGGAGCTGGCCGGGCTGGTCGCGGACCATCCGCTGGACGAGCAGCTGCACGCCCTGTACCTGCGGGCCCTGCGGGACGCCGGCCGTACGGCGGAGGCCCTCGCGGCCTACGAGGCCGTACGGCACGGGCTCGCGGAACAGCTCGGCGCCGATCCCGGACCGGAGCTGCGGGCGCTGCACGGGGAGCTGCTGAGCGGGGCCGCCGTGCAGTCCGGCGGTCCGCCGGCCGCCGCCCCTCCCCGGGGGAACCTGCGTGCCCGGCTCACCAGCTTCGTCGGCCGCGAGGCCGAACTCGACAGCCTCGGCGCCGAACTGCTCCACCACCGCCTGGTCACCCTGACGGGACCGGGCGGGGCGGGCAAGACCCGCCTCGCCCAGGAGGCCGCGGCGCGGCTGGCCCGTGGGACGGGGAGGGCGGACGGCGCTCGGGCGGGGACGGACCCGGACGCCGCGGTCACCGCCGACGGCGTCTGGGTCGCCGAGCTCGCCCCCGTCGAGGATCCGGCCGCCCTCTCCGCCGCCGTGCTCAGCGCGCTCGGCGTCCGCGAGGCCGTGATCCGCGGCGGCGCCGCCGACGCGCTGCGGTCCGGGGACCCCGTCGAGCGGCTCGTGGAACACTGCGCCACCCGCCGGCTGCTGCTCGTCCTCGACAACTGCGAGCACGTCATCGCCGCCGCGGCCGCCCTCGCCGACCGGCTGCTCGCCGACTGCCCGGGCGTCACGATCCTCGCCACCAGCCGCGAACCGCTCGCCGTCCCCGGCGAGTCCGTACGGCCGCTGGCCCCGCTGCCCGACCCGGTCGCGCTGCGGCTGCTCGCGGAGCGCGGGGCCGCCGCCCGGGAGGGCTTCACCCCGGACGAGGACCCCGAGGCGTGCGCCGAGCTGTGCCGGAGGCTCGACGGGCTGCCGCTGGCCATCGAGCTGGCCGCCGCGCGGCTGCGCCTGCTCACGCCGCGCCAGCTCGTCGACCGGCTCGACGACCGCTTCCGGCTGCTGACGTCGGG
Source organism: Streptomyces sp. NPDC051940 (assembly GCF_040680895.1). Lineage (NCBI taxonomy): Bacteria > Bacillati > Actinomycetota > Actinomycetes > Kitasatosporales > Streptomycetaceae > Streptomyces > Streptomyces sp. NPDC051940. Next base: position 4,924 of record NZ_JBFAXR010000163.1, read on the forward strand.
CGCGCGCACCCTGCTGCCCCGCCAGCAGACGCTGCGCGCGGTCGTCGACTGGTCCTGGGACCTCCTCGACACCGCCGAACGGGCCGTGCTGCGCCGCCTGTCGGTGTTCGCCGGGGGCTGCGACCTGACGGCCGCGGAGGCCGTGTGCGAGGCGCCGGACCTGCCGGGCCCGGAGGTGACGGAGCTGGTGGGGGCACTTGTCGACAAGTCGCTCGTCGTCGCCGAGCCCGTCGCCGGCGAGATGCGCTACCGGCTGCTGGAGACCGTCCGCGAGTACGCGCGCGGCCGCCTCGCCGAGGCCCCCGCGGACCAGACGGCCACGACCCGCCGCCATCTGACGTACTACCGCGAACTCGCCCGGACCCACGACCCGTTGCTCCGCGGCCCGCGCCAGCGCGAGATCCTGGACCTGCTGGAGCGCGAGCACGACAACATCCGGGCCGCGCTGCGCCACGCCGTCGCCCTGCCCGACGAGCACGAGGCGCTCAGCCTCACCCTCTCGCTCGGCTGGTTCTGGCTGCTGCGCGACCTGCGCGCGGAGGCCCGCGGCTGGGCCACGGCGGTCTCCGGCCTCGCGCCGAACCCGTTCCACGAACCGGTGGAGCCCGCCCAGGACCTGGCGGAGGGCCTCGACCGGCTCCCGCCGCCGTACGACGGGCCCGTCCTCGCGGAGGCCCGCCGCCAGGTGCGGCTGCTCGCCCTAGGCAACGCCGAGGGCGACATGGCGCATCTGCGCACCCCCGAGATACAGCGCGAGCTGCGCGGCATCCTGACGGCGTACCGGCCGGGCCAGCCGCAGACGTGCCGTTTCCCCGGCTGTCTGTGGATCTACGCCGCGATGATGACCGGCGACTTCGAGCGCGTGATGACCCTCATCGAGGAGAGCGTCGCCACCTGCCGCCGCCTCGGCTGGGAGTGGGAGCTCGCCTTCGCGCTGCAGCTGCGCGCGCGGGTGCTGTGCGACCGGCCCGGCGGCCGGGAAGGCGCGGCCCGTGACGCCGACGAGAGCCTGGCGCTCTTCGACCGGCTCGGCGACGCCTGGGGCACGGCGGAGGCGCTGTCCAGCCGGGGCGAGTCGTACGAGCGCGGCGGCGACTTCGCGGCGGCCGCGGCGGACTTCCGCGGGGCGATGGCGTACGCGACGGAGCTGGGCGCGCTCACCCAGCTGCCGATGCTGAAGTCCCGGCTCGGCGGCGCCCTAGTCGAGACGGGCGACCCGCAGGAGGGCGAGCGGCTGCTGCGCGAGGCGGTCGCCGAGGCGCTGCGGCAGGGGAGCGAGGCCCGCCACTTCTCCCGGATCCAGCTGGCCGTCCACTGCGGGCGTACGGGCCAGACGGCCGAGGCCCGCGGGCTGTTCGAGCAGCTCCGCACGGACCTGCGTCAGCGCGGGCCGGACTTCTTCGTCCACATGGCGGAGGGTTTCCTGGCCTGGATCGACGTCCTGGACGGCCGGTACGAGGAGGCCCTGCCGGTGCTGCGGAAGGCGGCGGCCGGCACGCAGGACAGCCTGGCGGAGCTGATCGCGCCGAACGTGGCGGTCGTCCAGCTCATCACGGCCGCCTGGGCCAGGGCGGGACTCGGCGACGGGCTGACGGGCGCGCGCCTCCTCGGCGCGTACGACGCGCTCGCGGCGCAGCGCACGGGGGACCGTCCGGTACCGGTGGAACGGGAGAGCCGCGCCCGCGCCGAGGCCGCGGTCCGCGACTCCCTGCGGGGGTCGGACGGGGCGTACGAGAGCGCGTACGCACAGGGCCGGACCCTGGGGATGCGGGAGGCGTCGGAGCTGATCTGAGCCGTGCGGTCAGGCGGTTCCCCCGGTCGGCTGCGCGCCCTGCGGCGCGTCCGCCGGCTTGCGGCCCCAGCCGAAGACGAACCCGGCCGCGCCCAGGGCCATCGCGGCCAGGGCGGCCGCGGCCAGCGCGGGTGTGTCGTCGGAGTCGCCTTGCGGCGGTGGGGTGAACGTACCGAAGTCGGGTACCTGACCCGCGGGCGCCTGACCGGGGTTCTTGCCGTCCTCGGCGACCTCCGGCCCGCCTGACGCGGGGGCGTCGCCCGAGGGGGCACGGAAGGGGGAGTCGCCGTATGGGGAGCTGCCGTACGAGGGGCCGCCCTCCCCGGGGAGCTGCTCCTGGCCGGGCGCCGCCGAGAGCAGCAGCGGTACGGCGACGAGGACGACGGACAGACGGTGCCAGCGCTTCATGGGCCGGACTCCTACTCCACTCGGACCGATTCGTATGCCGGTCATACAGTCGGTCCGCAGCCGCGCCGCCGGAGGGACGACACCACGGAGTGGCTCCCATGCAGCTAATAAGATCACCGCATTGGCCCTCCCGGCTGGACAGGCGCCGTTACCGCGGGAGGCGGGTGGACAGGCGCCGTTACGGCGAGAAGCGGGTGGGCAGGCGCCGATACGGCGAGAAGCGGCACCCGCCCCCCGGGGAGACCCGGGGAGGGATGCCGCTTCGACCGCCCTGACACCTACCGACGCGAACGGGAGTCACGGGCGGGGCCCGTCACCGACCGCGTGGTCAGGACTTCTTCCGGAACTTGGCGACCGCCAGCGGCGCGGTCACCAGGGTGATGCCGACGGCCCAGGCGAGCGTCACCCACACCGAGTGGGCGACGGGACCGCCCTGGGTGAGGCCGCGGGCCGCGTCGGCGAGGTTGGAGAGCGGGTTGACCTCGGTGAAGGACTCCAGCCAGCCCGGCATGGTGCTGGTGGGCGAGAAGATCGAGCTTCCGAACTGCAGCGGCATCAGCACGAGCATCGCCATTCCCTGCACGGCCTGCGGGCTGTTCAGCGAGAGGCCGAGCAGAATGAAGATCCACATCAGGGAGGCGCCGAAGGCCAGCGCCAGGCCGATCGCGCCGAGGAGACCGAACACGTTGGTGTTGACCTCGAAGCCCAGCAGGAAGCCCATGGCGAGCAGGATCGTCACGGCGACGAGCATCCGGCCGAGCTCCACGATGATCTTGCCGATGAGCACCGAGGACCGGGCGATGGGCATGGACCGGAACCGGTCCATGACGCCCTTCTTGAAGTCCTCGTTGACGCCGGTGCCGACGCCCATGGCGAGGTTCATGCCCATCATGGCCATCAGGCCGGGGATCAGGTAGTTCACGTACTCCGACTGCTTGCCGTCACCCATGATCGCGCCGCCGAAGACATAGGTGAACAGCAGCGTGAAGATCACCGGCATCAGGAGCGCGTCGAACATCGACTCCGGATCCTTCTTGATCTGCAGCAGGTTGCGGCGCGCGAGGGCGCCGATGTGCCGCAGATTGGCGCGCGGGCCGAGCCGGCCCTCGTCGGAGGCGGGCCGCTCCGGGCCAGGCGCGGCGGGCTGGGGGGTGGTCTTGGTGAGAGTGGCGGTGGTCATGCCGCGACCTCCTCGAGCTCGTCGGTGTCGGTGGAGTCCGCGGTCTCCAGCGGGTCGCGGGTGGCCTTCTGGCCGGTGATGGCGAGGAAGACCTCGTCCAGGCTGGGCAGCTTGGTGTCGATGCCGGCGATCGCGAAGCCGCGCTGGCCGAGCAGGCCGACGACGGCGGTCAGCTGTACGTCGGTGAGGATCGGCACGGCGACCTGGCCGGCCTCCTCGTCGACGCGGGCCCCGGCGACGCCGTCCAGGGCCGCGAGGGCCAGGGCGTCCGCGATGGGGAACAGGTCGGCGCGGTCCACGGGCCGGATCTGCAGGGTGCGCCCGCCGACGCGGGCCTTCAGCTCGTCGACCTGTCCGCCGGCGACGACCTTGCCGCGGTCGATGACCGTCAGCTCGCTCGCGAGCTGCTCGGCCTCCTCCATGTACTGGGTGGTGAGCAGGACGGTCACGCCGTCCTGGCGGACCATGCGCTTGACCTCGGCCCAGACCTCGTTGCGGGTCCGGGGGTCGAGGCCGGTGGTCGGCTCGTCCAGGTAGAGCACGGCCGGCTGCCCGATCATGGAGGCGGCCAGGTCGAGGCGGCGGCGCATACCGCCGGAGTAGTCCATGGCGGCCTTCTTCGCGGCCTCGGTGAGCGAGAAGCGCTCCAGCATCTCGTCGGCCCGGCGGCGGGCGTCCTTGCGGCTGAGGTCCAGCAGCCGGCCGATCATGTAGAGGTTCTCCCAGCCGGAGAGCTTCTCGTCGACGGAGGCGTACTGCCCGGTCAGCCCGATGGTCCGGCGCAGGGCGCGGGGCTGTCGCACGATGTCGTACCCGGCGACGGTCGCCGTGCCGGCGTCCGGCGTGAGCAGGGTGGACAGGCAGCGGACCAGGGTGGTCTTGCCGGCCCCGTTCGGGCCGAGCACGCCGAGGACGGTGCCCTCCCGCACGTCGAGGTCGACGCCGTCGAGGGCCCTGGTCTCGCCGAAGTACTTCGCGAGCCCGCGCACCTCGATGGCGTTGCGGTTCGTTTCTGTTCGGTTCGTTCGCGTCATGGGTCAACCGTGGCAGGGCCCGCCTACACGGTGCCTACAGGTGGCCTACAGCGGCCTATAGCGCGCCGACAGCGCAGGTCAGCGGCTTGCGACCGCGGGACCTGCCCCCCTCGGGCAGCCCACGGCCGCGACGTACCCCGACGGCGTCACCCGCCCCGGACCGGCTGGGCGAGGTTCACCGCGTTGCCGTCCGGGTCCTTGATGTGGGCGACGCGCTGTCCCCACGGCATGTCGTTGGGGCCGGAGTCGACCGAGCCGCCCAGTGCCTCCACCCGCGCCAGGGTCCCGTCGACGTCGTCGACCCCGATGCTGAGCAGGATCCGCGGCGCCGCGCCGGTCTCCACGTCCGGCTTGGCCACCAGACCCAGGTCCGTGTCGCCGATGCGCAGGCCGAGGTAGAACGCCAGACCCTCCTCCGGTACCCGGAAGATCTCCTCGGCGCCGAACAGCTCCGTGTAGAAGGCGACCAGGACGTCCTGGTCGGCGGTGAGGATCACCGGCTGGATGGTGGACATGGCACTCCTGTCACGCGTACGAACGGTCCTGTCGCCGAGTAGACCGCCGGAGTGCGCCGGAATCATCGGCAGGCGCACACGCCACGCCGTACCGCTACCCGAGCCCCACGGACTCCTTGGTCGACCCGCCAGACGTGCCAGGCGCGCCGTCCGCGCCCTCCGCACCGGATCCACCCGACGCCACCACCCGCGTCCCGCCCCCCGCGCTCCCGCCCGACCGCCGGGCGGCGACGCCCGCCGCGACAGCGATCGCCAGGCCCGTCGCCGCCAGGGCCGCGCCGACCCACGCCGGGGACGTCCAGCCCCAGCCCGCCGTGATCGCGGCGCCCGCGAGCCACGCGCCGCCGGCGTTGGCCAGGTTGAACGCGGACTGGTTCGCCGAGGCCGCCAGCGTGGGCGCGGCTCCGGCCGCCCGCATGACGAGCATCTGCAGCGGCGTACTCGTCAGGAAGCCCATCGCCCCGATGAGGACGACGGACAGCAGCGCGAGCGGCTTGCTGTGGACGGCGCCCTGGAACAGCAGCAGCGACAGCGCGAGCGCGGCGAGCGAGCCGTACAGCGTCGGCCGCAGCGCGCGGTCCGTGAGCGGGCCCGCGACCAGCGCGCCCAGCGTCATGCCGACGCCGAAGAGCGCCAGCACCAGCGTCATCGCCGAGTCCGTGAAACCGGTGACCTCGGTCATGATCGAGGCGAGGTACGTGTAGACCGCGAACACCGCCGCGAAGCCGAAGACCGTGGTGAGCAGCCCCAGCACCACCTGGGTGTTCGCCAGCCCGCGCAGTTCGGGGCGCAGCCCCGCGCCCGCCTCGCGCGGCAGCGGGGGCACGAGCCGCGCCAGCGCGGCCATCGCGACCAGCCCGATCGCCGTCACGACGAGGAACGTCGACCGCCAGCCGAGGTGCTGCCCGAGCAGCGTGCCCAGCGGTACGCCCACGATCGTCGCGATCGTCAGCCCGAGGAACATCGTCGCGACCGCCCGCGCCCCGCGCCCCGCGGCCACCAGCCGCACCGCGACGACCGCGCCGAGCCCGAAGAACGCGCCGTGCGGCAGCCCCGCGAGGAAGCGCCCGGCGAGCAGCGTGCCGTAACCCGGGGCCAGCGCGGAGGCCAGGTTGCCCAGCGTGAACAGCCCCATCAGCGCCACCAGCATCCGCTTGCGCGGCACCCGCGCGCCGAGCGCGGTGAGCAGCGGGGCGCCGACGACGACACCGAGGGCGTACGCGGAGACGAGATAGCCGGCCGTCGGCACCGAGGTGCCCAGATCGTCGGCCACATCGGGGAGCAGGCCCATCATGACGAACTCGGTCGTGCCGATACCGAAGGCCGCGATGGCGAGCGCGAGCAGGGCGAGCCGGGACGCCGTGGCCGGGCGGGGGGTGGGCATGGTGCAGCGGGCCTTTCCAGGTCAGCCTTGGGCAGGGGAGGGCAGGGCGGAGTCAGCGGGAAGCCGACGGGTAGGACTCGGCGGGAAGGACAAGGCGCAAGGGCCGCCGCGGGTCCACACCGACCCACATATGTTCGCCGACTTAACAAATGATACCGCCGTCAGGACACCGGACAACGCACCCCCGAGCCGCCCCCTCTCGATGCACGGAATATGTGCCCGTTTCGCTACGGTGTTCCGAAGGCCGGGTCGCGACGGAACCCCGGCACGGACACCGGACGTCTTGATCAGCCGTAAGCGCGAACGTGACAGCACGACGACCGGCACGGAACGAGGGCAGCGCATGGCGCAGGTGGAGACGGCCGAGACCGGGCCGGACGGTGCGAGCGCCGAGGGAGGTGCGCGCCGTCGCCTCCGCGATGTCCGCGAGTGGCCCGAGCTCAAGCGCCGGCTGACCGATCCCGGCCCGTGGCGGCGCGGCCTGGTCGTCGCCGCGCTCGCCGTGCTCCTGGGCCTGGTGATGCTCTTCCACGCGCACATCCCGAACCGCGTCGGCAGCCTCGGCAGCCTCACCGAGACCTTCCTCCCCTGGGCGGGTCTGCTGCTCCTCCCCCTGATGGTCGCCGCGGTCGTACGCCGCTCGGCGAGCGCCGTGGCCGCCCTGCTGCTCCCGGTCTTCGTCTGGCTCAACCTCTTCGGCGGGCTGCTCACCGACAAGTCCAGCCCCGAACGCGACCTCACCGTCGTCACCCACAACGTCGCCGAGCAGAACACCGCCTACGACGCCACCGCCCGTTCCCTGGCCGCCTCCGGCGCGGACATCCTCGCCCTGCAGGAGATCACCCGGGGCAACCGGTCCGCGTACGAGAAGGCGCTCGCCGCGGACTACCCGTACCACGCGGTCCTGGGCACCGTCGGCGTGTGGAGCAAGCTGCCGCTGTCCGGCACGCGCCCGGTCGACATCAAGCTCGGCTGGACCCGCGCCCTGCGCACCACGGTGGACACCGACCACGGACCGCTGGCGCTGTACGTCGCGCACCTGCCGTCCGTACGGGTGAAACTCGACGCCGGCTTCACCGCCGGCCGGCGGGACGCGAGCGCGCAGGCGCTGGGCGACGCGATCGGGGCGGAGGAGCTGGACCGGGTGATGCTGCTCGGCGACCTCAACGGCACCATGAACGACCGGGCGCTCGCCAACATCACCTCGCAGCTGCGCTCGGCCCAGGGCGCGGCGGGCGACGGCTTCGGGTTCAGCTTCCCGGCGGGGTTCCCGATGGCGCGGATCGACCAGATCATGGTCCGCGGGGTGGAACCGACGAACTCATGGGTGCTGCCGGCGACGGGCAGCGACCACCGTCCGGTGGGGGCGTCGGTCACGTTCTGACGGGTCCCGGTACCGGACCGGCCCCCTACCGCGGCCGCGCGCCCTCCAGGAACGCGTCGACGACCCGGGCCGCGAAGTCGTCCTCGATCGGCTTCCACTCGTGTACGACGGTGCGTACCAGGACCGGCCCGACCAGGATGTCGACGGTGAGGTCGAGATCGAGGTCCTCCCGCAGCTCCCCGGTCTCGATCCCGTGCCGCAGCACCGACCGCATCGTCTCGCGCCGGTGCTCGACCACGCTCTCGTGGTACAGCTTCGACACCTTCGGGATGCCGCGGGCCTCCACCATCACCGCCCGCCACAGCGCCGACGAGCGCTTGGTGACGCCGCGCTGCAGGACCGCCTGCAGACAGGCGATCAGGTCGTCGCGGGCGGACTCACCGGTGAGCGGGATCTCGTACGCGCCCTCCAGCTCGGCGAGCACGTCGACGAGGAGCTCCTCCTTGCCCGCCCAGCGCCGGTAGATCGTGGCCTTGCCGACCCCGGCGGTCCGCGCGATCTTCTCGATGGTCAGCTCGCCGAGGGTGGCGCCCTCCTCCAGGAGGTGCAGGACGCCCTCGGTGATCGCCCGCTCCACCGCCTCGCTGCGCGGGCGCCCCCGGGCGCGGCGCGACGGCTCCTGGCCGCGGTCGCCGCGCGGGCCGCCGCGCCGCGGGTCGCGCCAGTGCTCGTGCCGTTCCCTGAGACCCACCGTGACCTCCGCCTCTCACCGTCCGCTACCGCTCGGTCGCGGAGGCTGCATTCTCCCGCTCCGGCTCACCGGCTCCGGACGCCTGGTCCTCGCGGCCCGGGAGGAAGACGCCCACGAGAACGGCCGCGATCAGGGCCACCGCGCCGGCGACCGTGGCCGTGATGTGCATGGCGTGCACGTACGCCGCGTTCGCCGGGTCGATGAGGCTCTGGGCGCCGCCTCCGAGGCGTTCGGCGACCGCGCGGGTGGCCTCGATGGACTCGCCGGCGGCGTGCTGGACGCTCGGCGGCAGCGGGGTGCGGGCGAGGTCGTCCTCGATGCCGCTGCGGTAGACGGTGGAGGTCAGCGAGCCGAGCACGGCGACGCCGATGGCTCCGCCGACCTGGCGGAAGGTGTTGTTGACCGCGGAACCGGATCCGGCCTTCTCCCGGGGCAGGGACTGCATGATCGAGACGGTGGCGGGCGGCATCACGAGGGCCATGCCCGAGCCCATCAGCAGGAAGATCACCTCGAGCACCCAGATCGGTGAGTTCTCGTCCATCAGCAGGAACCCCAGGAACGCCAGCCCCACGATCACCATGCCCGCCGCGCACACGGGTCCGGTGCCGTAGCGGTCGACGACCTTGTTGGCGCGGGGCGCGATGGCCAGCTGCGCGCCGGCCAGCGGGAGCAGCAGCAGACCGGTCTGCAGCGGCGAGTAGCCGCGCACGCTCTGGGTGTAGAAGACGACGAAGAACGTCACACCCATGAGCGCGAAGAACGCCAGCCCGATCGTGCCGACGGCCGCGGAGAACCGCGGATTGCGGAACCAGCCGATGTCCAGCGCGGGGTGCGAGCTGCGCCGCTCGTACAGCACGAATCCGACCAGGATCAGCAGACCGGCGAGCACCGTGCCCCACACCTCGGTGCGGGTGAAGTCGGCGAACTGGCCGCCGCGGATCACGCCGTAGATGAGCAGCGTCAGCCCGGCGACGGACAGCAGCACGCCGACGGGGTCGAGCTTCCCTGGGTTCGGGTCCTTGGAGTCGGGCACCAGGACGGCCATCGCGATGACGCTGACGGCCACGATCGGCACGTTGATCATGAAGACCGAGCCCCACCAGAAGTGCTCCAGCAGCGTTCCGCCGGTGATCGGCCCGATGGCGATCGCGAGGCCGACGGCGCCGGCCCAGATGCCGATGGCCTTCGGCTGCTCGTCGCGCTCGAAGACGTTCATGATGATCGCGAGCGTCGCGGGCATGATGAACGCGGCGCCGAAGCCCATCACCGCGCGGAACGCGATGAGCTGCTCCGGCGACCCGGAGTACGCCGACAGCAGCGATCCGATACCGAAGACGGCCATCCCGGCCAGCAGCATCTTCTTCCGCCCGAGCCGGTCCCCGAGCAGCCCCGCGGTGAACAGCAGCCCCGCGAAGACGAGCGTGTAGGAGTTGATCGCCCACTCCAGCTCGCTCTGCGTCGCCCCGAGCCCGACGGGTTCGGGGGTGGCGATCGTCTTCATCGCGACGTTGAGGATCGAGTTGTCGAGGACGACGACGAGCAGGCTGAACAGCAGCACAGCCAGAATCGCCCATCGCCGCCGGTGCACCGCCGGCGGTACGTGCGGGGTCGGGATCGTCGATGTCGTGGAGGCCATACCTCGACGCTAGCGCGATTTACGATACGGATCGTTCTCGTATCGCAAAACTTCGGCAAACTCCACGCCGGGTCCCCGGCCCCGGGCCCGGGATCCCACCGGGGGTGCCCTGCCGGGGCATGGGGCTCGGGGAGCCCGGGCCCATGGTCCGGTGGAGCAGGGAGCCCCGGGGGCGGGCTGCCCGCCCCGGCACGGAATGGACTGGTGGGGTGCGGGCGGGGCGCCGGTCGAGCGGACGAGGCTGATCCCGGGGGGCCGATCGAGCGAGGCCGTCACCGCAGGGCCGGGCCCGTCCCCGGCGACCGGAGCAGCCCGGGGGTCGGACCCGCCCCCAGGGGTCGGAGCAGCCCGGGGGCCGGGCCCGTCCCCATGGCCGGGGCAGTCCGGGGGCAGGGTCCGTCCCCAGGGGTCGGATCAGCCCGGGGGCACGGCCCGACCCCGGGGACCGGGCCCGTCCCCGGGGGCTGGGGCAGCCCGGGGGGACGGGGCACGTCCCCTGGCGGGGGCACCCGTCGTACGGGGGGTGAGGCCGTCGGCTGGGGCGGGGTCAGGGGCGCGTCGGTGGGGGCCCGCACCCCAGCCCGTCCGGCGTTTGAGGACGAGCGCCGCAGGCGCGATGCGGCCGCAGGCCGCGAAGGGGGTCCGGGGGCGAAGCCCCCGCAGCGGGACGCGAGCCGGGCGTGCCACGCTGGGGTCGCAGACGCGAAGCCCCCGCGGGACGCGAGCCGGGCGTGCCACGCTGGGGGTCGCAGACGCGAAGCCCCCGCGGGAGGTGAGCCGGGCGTTCCACGCCGGGCGTCGCAGACGCGCAGCGCCCGCGGGCGCAAGCCGGAAGCAAGCCTCACGTTTCACGCTGAGCGTCGACAGACGCTCAGCCGCGGCGGTGCGCGTGACGCAGACAACGCGGGCCCCCTTCCGGCCCGCGAGGTCACCGTGTCAGCATGGAGGTGATCCGGGGACGCCGTCAGGGCGCCTCGAGACGCCAATGGAACGAACAGGAGCGTTGCGATGACGCACGCCATCACACAGCAGCCCCCCTCCGACGGCAGCAAGGCGCTGTACGGAGGCACCAGCTCCCGCCGTATCACCGTCCGGGACATCGCCCGCGCGAAGGACCGCGGCGAGAAGTGGCCCATGCTCACCGCGTACGACGCGATGACCGCGTCCGTCTTCGACGAGGCCGGCATCCCGGTCATGCTCGTGGGCGACTCGATGGGCAACTGCCATCTCGGCTACGAGTCCACCGTCCCGGTCACGATGGACGAGATGACCCTGCTCTCCGCCGCGGTCGTCCGCGGCACCCAGCGCGCCCTGATCGTCGGCGACCTGCCGTTCGGCTCGTACCAGGAGGGCCCCGTGCAGGCGCTGCGCTCGGCCACCCGCCTGGTCAAGGAGGCGGGCGTCGGCGCCGTCAAGCTGGAGGGCGGCGAACGCTCGGCGCACCAGATCGAGCTGCTCGTCCAGTCCGGCATCCCGGTGATGGCGCACATCGGCCTCACCCCGCAGTCCGTCAACACCCTCGGCCACACCGTGCAGGGCCGCGGCGAGGAGGCGGCCCACCAGCTGCTCCGCGACGCGAAGGCCGTCCAGGACGCGGGCGCGTTCGCGGTCGTCCTCGAACTCGTCCCGGCGGAGCTGTCCGCCGAGGTCACCCGCTCCCTGCACATCCCGACCGTCGGCATCGGCGCGGGCCCGGACTGCGACGCGCAGGTGCTGGTGTGGACGGACATGGCCGGGCTGACGAAGTGGCCTGGCCGCACCCCCAAGTTCCTCAAGCAGTACGCCGACCTGCGCACCGCCCTCGGCAACGCCGCCAAGGCGTTCGCGGAGGACGTGGTGGGCGGGGCGTATCCGGCGGAGGAGCACAGTTTCCACTAACGGGGGGTCCCGGTGCCCGGGCCGGCGGCGGAGCTGGGCCTGGGCTCGGTGCTGGCCGCCGCCGAGCTGAAGGTCGAGGCGGCGCTGCCCGCGGAGC
>NZ_JBFAXR010000164.1:0-16789 GCF_040680895.1 Streptomyces sp. NPDC051940
GGGCCGGTGACCACCGGCCGCCCGGCGAAGACCGAGGCACCCGGGCTGTGGACGTGACCGGTGCCCCCCAGACCCCCCGTCCCCCGTCCCAGGCGCCGCCGGCAACCAGGCACCACGTTGACGGGCGGCGTGCGGGTGGGGGCAACCCCGCGCCGAAGGCGCGGGCGGCGCCGGCCACCAGCCGCAAACCGAACACCCCGCCGCGGGAACGAGGCGTGAAGGAGCCACCGCAGGTACCGCACCCCCCGAAGCCCTTGGCAACCCCGCGCGGCGGTAGCAAGTTGGGTCGCAGAGCCCACCCGACCGACCGCCCCTGGGGGTGCCATGCCCGCCAAGATCCTCATCGTCACCGGCGACGCCGCCGAGTCCCTCGAGGTCCTCTACCCGTACCAGCGCCTCATCGAGGAGGGCTACGAGGTCCACATCGCCGCACCCGAGCGCAAGAAGCTCCGCTTCGTCGTGCACGACTTCGAGGAGGGCTTCGACACCTACACCGAGAAGCCCGGCTACACCTGGCCCGCCGACCTGGCGTTCGCGGAGGTCGACCCGACCCAGTACGCGGCCGTGGTGATCCCGGGCGGACGCGCGCCCGAGTATCTGCGCAACGACCCCGAGCTGCGCAAGATCCTCAAGGCGTTCTTCGACGGCGACAAGCCCGTCGCCCAGATCTGCCACGGACCGCTGATGACCGCGGCCACGGGCGCCCTGACGGGCCGCCGCGTCACGGCGTATCCCGCACTGGAGATGGACATGGCAGCCGCGGGTGCGACCTTCCAGGACACCGAGGCCGTCGTGGACGGCGTCCTGGTCTCCAGCCGCGCCTGGCCCGACCACCCGGCCTGGATGCGCGAGTTCCTCACGGTCCTGCGAGCGAAGGCCCCGGCCACGTAGAGCCACCGAGCGCCCGCCCGGGCACCGCATCTCTCGGGCACCGCACCACCCAGAGGACCGCACCACCCAGAGGACCGCACCTCCCGGGGCACCGCACCGCCCGGGCGCCGGCCTACGCCGCCAGCGACCGCGCGACCTCCACCGCCTCCGCGAGGCTCTCCACCACCGGCACCCCCGCCTCCTCCAGGCTCGACCGGCTGTGCGAGCCGCCCGTGTACAGCACCGCGTGCGCGCCCACCTGCGCCGCCGCGCGGGCGTCGTCGACCGCGTCGCCGATGACCACCGTGCGGGCCGGGGCTATGCCGTCCAGGGCGGCCAGATGCCGCACCATGTGCTCCCCCTTGCTGCCGCCGTTCGGGCCGGTTATCCCGTCGACCCGGACGAAGCGCTCCGCGATCCCGTGCTCGCTGAGCAGCGGCACCAGCCGGTCGTGCGGTGCCAGCGAGCACACCGACTGCGTCCGCCCCGCCGACTGCCAGGAGGCCAGCAGGTCGGCGGCTCCCTCCGCCAGGCCGGAGGTCTCCGCGCAGCGCCAGTAGTGCCGGTGGAAGGTCTCGTCCATGACCTCCCACTCCTGCTCGGTAGGCAGCCGGCCCATCAGCCGCTCGTAGAACCGGGGCACCGGAACGCAGTACAGCTCGCGGTACCTCTCCAGCGTGATCGCGGGAAGGCCGAGCTCGGCGAACGAGGCGTTCGTCGCCTCGATCACCGCGTCGATGTCGTGAAAGAGCGTGCCGTTCCAGTCCCACACCAGATGCGCCATGCAGACGACGTTACATCCCCGCTCCGACCCTCCGCGACGACCTGTGGATAACCCCGGCGCCACCCCCTCCGACCTGCTCAGATGAGGTTCGGGATCTCCTGGACACCGAACCACAGCAGCTCGTGGTCCTCCGCCCCGTCCACGGTGAACTGCGCGTCGTCGTCCCCCTGGTCCGCCGCCCCCAGCGCATCCGCCGCGGCGCTGATGTCGGGCACGGCGTCGTCCGCGTCCACGTGCACGGCCGCCGCCAGACGCAGCGGGACGGCGCGGGCGATCCGCACCTCGCCGACGGCCCCCGGGTCGAGCCCGCGGTCGGGGTCGGCGACGGCGTCGCCGTCCGGCAGCTCGGCAGCCACGACCACCCGGCGCCGCGCCACGTCCGGATCCCCGGCGATCATGCGGAGGCTGGCGGCCGCGGCCCGGCTGAGGGCGGCGTACTCCAGCTCCTCGATGTCGTCGGACACGTACCACTCGCGCAGCGCCGAAGTCACGGCGTATGCGGTCAGCGGGCCGGGGCCCAGCTCTCCGGCCTTGTGGGCCTCGGCCAGCCCGGAAAGCGTCAGGGAAACGTACACGCGCATGGGGGAAGCATAGGCCGCGCGGCTCCACGGGTCGCTCGACCGAGTGGATTCCCGGGGCCCTCCACCGGCCTCGAAACCCCCTCGTAGCCCGTCTGCAGAAACGTACATCCCCGGGCCCCGTCACCCTGATAGGTGAATTCCCCGGCCGCTACGCCCCTGATTGCCCGTTGTCAGTGCCTCCGGCTACAAGTACGGCAACCGCAGTCACGGCACGCAATCACGGGGGTGACCAGCGTGAACAAGACCAGCAGGACCCGGAGCCACGCACCCGGACGACCGCCCACGGCACCCGGCCGACAGCCGAGCCGGCCAAGCCGACCGCCGACCACGACCACCACGACCACCGCGCCCCGCCGCAAGGCCCCGCCCGGCCGACGCGATCCCCGCCGCCCCGGCGACCTCCGCATCCCCGGAGTGCCGCGGGAGAGGCACCCGCAGAACTGGTTCGCCGAGCGGCTGCTGCTGACGCTCAGCGGCCAGAAGCCGGTCCACTGGATGCTGGGCCACACGGTCGGCCCGGCCTACGAGCAGCTGCTGGGGCTGGTCCCGGACCTGCCGCTGCGCGGCCCCGTCCGGCCACGGCTCGCCGAGTGCCGGGCGAGCACACCCGCCCCGGACGTACTCGAGGCCCACGCCCTGATCGCGTACGGCTCGGCCCGTCGGGCCCTGGCGTTCCGCCTGGAGCGCGGGGCGGACGCCCGCTGGCGCTGCGCCGCGGTGGAGGTGGGCCCACGCCCGGCCCCGCAGGAGCAGGAGTAGCGCCACGACGACAGGCGAGGAGACACAAAAACGGACCGGGCTCCAGCACACCGCATGTGTGCTGGAGCCCGGTCCGAACGAAGCCCTGTCCGATCAGGCGCGCCGATCGGGCTATCGCCGATCGGGCTGTCGCGCCGCCGATCGGATCACTTCTTACGCCGACGACCCCCGCCGCCCCCGCGCTGCGCCTTGCGCCGCTCGGCCCGCGTCATGCCGTCCGCCTCGGAGCGCACCGGCCCGTCGCCGTCGCCCGTGGCGAACTCGCCCTCCTCGACGCCGCCCTCGGCGGTCGGCGCGGAGAAGTGCAGCTTGTCCGGGCGCTGCGGCGCCTCGAGCCCCTTGGCGGTGATGGACGGCCGCGAGCCGGCCGGGACCGCGTCCTCGGCGCCCGCCTTGGCCGGGACGGCGTCCGCGACGGGCACCTCCTCGACCTGCTGCTCGACCTGGACCTCCAGGTTGAACAGGTAGCCGACGGACTCCTCCTTGATGCCGTCCATCATGGCGGTGAACATGTCGAAGCCCTCGCGCTGGTACTCGACCAGCGGGTCCTTCTGGGCCATGGCCCGCAGGCCGATGCCCTCCTGGAGGTAGTCCATCTCGTACAGGTGCTCGCGCCACTTGCGGTCGAGCACCGACAGGACGACGCGCCGCTCCAGCTCACGCATGATCTCGGAGCCGAGCTGCTTCTCCCGCGCCGCGTACTGGGAGCGGATGTCCTCCTTGACCATCTCCTCGATGAACTCGGCGGTGACGCCGGCCCGGTCGCCCGCGGCCTCCTCGAGCTCGTCGACGGTCACGGCCACCGGGTAGAGCTGCTTGAAGGCGCCCCACAGCCGGTCCAGGTCCCACTCCTCGGCGAAGCCTTCCTGGGTCTCGGCCTGGATGTAGGCGTCGATGGTGTCGTCCATGAAGTGCTGCACCTGCTCGTGCAGGTCCTCGCCCTCCAGGACGCGGCGCCGCTCGCCGTAGATGACCTCGCGCTGGCGGTTGAGGACCTCGTCGTACTTCAGGACGTTCTTGCGGGTCTCGAAGTTCTGCTGCTCGACCTGCGACTGGGCGGAGGCGATGGCCCGGGTGACCATCTTGTTCTCGATCGGCACGTCGTCGGGCACGTTGGCCATCGACATGACGCGCTCGACCATCTGCGCCTTGAACAGCCGCATCAGGTCGTCGCCGAGCGAGAGGTAGAACCGGGACTCGCCCGGGTCGCCCTGGCGGCCGGAGCGGCCGCGCAGCTGGTTGTCGATACGACGGGACTCGTGCCGCTCGGTGCCCAGCACGTACAGGCCGCCGAGCGAGGTGACCTCGTCGTGCTCGGCCTTCACGGCCTCCTCGGCCTTCTCCAGGGCGGCGGGCAGCGCCGCCGCCCACTCCTCGGCGTTCTCCACCGGGTCCAGGCCGCGCTGGCGCAGCTCGGCCTCGGCGAGGTCGTCGGGGTTGCCGCCGAGCTTGATGTCCGTACCGCGGCCGGCCATGTTCGTGGCGACCGTGACCGCGCCGCGGCGGCCGGCCTGGGCGACGATGACGGCCTCACGCGAGTGCTGCTTGGCGTTGAGGACCTCGTGCGGCACGCCGCGCTTGGCGAGCTGCTGCGAGAGGTACTCGGACTTCTCCACGGACGTCGTGCCGACGAGGACCGGCTGGCCCTTCTCGTGCTTCTCCACGATGTCGTCGACGACCGCGTCGAACTTCGCCGGCTCGGTCCGGTAGATCAGGTCGGACTGGTCGAGGCGGGCGAGCGGGCGGTGGGTGGGGATCGGGACGACGCCCAGCTTGTAGATCTGCTGGAACTCGGCGGCTTCGGTCATGGCCGTACCGGTCATGCCGGAGAGCTTGTCGTACAGACGGAAGAAGTTCTGCAGGGTGATCGTGGCGAGCGTCTGGTTCTCGTCCTTGATGTCCACCCCTTCCTTCGCCTCGATCGCCTGGTGCATGCCCTCGTTGTAGCGGCGGCCGGCGAGGATACGGCCGGTGTGCTCGTCGACGATCAGGACTTCGCCGTCCATGACGACGTAGTCCTTGTCGTTCTTGAACAGCTCCTTGGCCTTGATGGCGTTGTTCAGGTAGCCGACGAGGGGGGTGTTCACCGACTCGTAGAGGTTGTCGATGCCCAGGTAGTTCTCGACCTTGGTGACGCCCGCCTCGTGGATGCCGACCGTGCGCTTCTTCTCGTCCACCGAGTAGTCGCCGGTCTCGGCCTTGCCCAGGCGCGGGTCGCCCGGCTCGCCGCGCTTCAGCCGCAGTACGAGCTTGGCGAAGTCGGCGTACCACTTCGTGGCCTGGTCCGCCGGGCCGGAGATGATCAGCGGCGTACGGGCCTCGTCGACCAGGATGGAGTCGACCTCGTCGACGACGGCGAAGTTGTGGCCGCGCTGGACCATCTCGTCCTTCGACCAGGCCATGTTGTCGCGCAGGTAGTCGAAGCCGAACTCGTTGTTCGTGCCGTACGTGATGTCGCAGCCGTACATCTCGCGACGCTGCGCCGGCGGCATGTTCGCCAGGATGCAGCCCACGGACAGACCGAGGAACTTGTGCACCCGGCCCATCCACTCGGAGTCACGCTGGGCGAGGTAGTCGTTCACCGTGATCAGGTGGACGCCGTTGCCTGAGATCGCGTTCAGGTACGCGGGGAGCGTGCCGACCAGGGTCTTGCCCTCGCCGGTCTTCATCTCGGCCACATAGCCGAGGTGCAGCGCGGCGCCGCCCATCAGCTGCACGTCGTAGTGCCGCTGGCCGAGGACGCGCTTGGCGGCCTCGCGGACCGTGGCGAAGGCCTCCGGCAGGAGGTCGTCGAGGGATTCGCCCTCGGCGTAGCGCTCCTTGTACTCCTCCGTCAGCGCGCGCAGCTCCGCGTCGGAGAGGTTCTCGAAGTCCTCTTCGATGGAATTGACCTGGTCCGCGATGCGGTGCAGCTTGCGCAGGATCTTGCCTTCACCTGCGCGCAGGATCTTTCCGAAGACGGACACTTGGGCTGGCTCCTTGCCGGTCGGGCCTGGCACGGTCGAATGCGCTGGCGCGGCCTGTTCTGGGGGGTGGACACGGAACGTCCGCCCCGGCCGCACCGGCCATCGTATGCGAGGGAGCGGCCCCGCCGGGAGGGCTGACCCCTCACAGAGGGCAGGCAAGCCGCACATTCGCTGCCGCGCGTCTGCCGTATCAACGCCCGAGCGGGGGAGAAAGTGCCGCACATCACGCATCGGGTCGCTCCCCGGCGGCTGTCCGTACGACGGAGAATCCGCTCATGGAGCCGATCACGCTGACCACCCCCCGCCTGCTGCTGCGGCCCTTCGCCCCGTCCGACGCCGACGCGGTGTACGCCGCCTGCCAGGACCCGGACATCCCGCGCTGGACGACCGTCCCCTCCCCGTACACGCACGAGCACGCACGGACCTTCGTCGAACAGGTCTGCGCGGAGGGCTGGCGGGGCGACGCCTCGTACAACCTCGCCGTCACCCGGCGTGAGGACGGCGCGCTGGTCGGAGCGATGGGGCTGGTACGCCTGCAGCTCGGCGACCCCGCGCGCCAGGCGGAGCTCGGCTACTGGACCGCGAAGGAGCACCGCGGCCGCGGCTACACGGCGGAGGCCGGCAGCGCCCTGTCCGAGTGGGCGTTCCGGGAGCTGGGCGTGGAGCGCCTGGAATGGCTCGCGGAGGTGGGCAACGAAGGCTCCCGCGCGGTCGCCCGCCGTATCGGCTTCACGATGGAGGGCACGCTGCGCGCCCACGTCGCCCGCACCACCACGCGCCGCGACGCGTGGATCGGCTCCCTGCTCCCGACGGACGTCGGCGTCTCCCTGCCCTCGGGCCGCCAGTACCTACCGTCCGAGGCCTGAGCGGGGCGCCCGCCGGTTACCTGCCGCCTGCCGTCGGGCCGCCGGCACCTGCCGTCCACGGCCTGAGCGGGGCCTGTCAGTGCCACCCCCTACGCTCGGCGGCATGGACTCCCTGACCGCCGACGAGGCCCGCCGTATCGTGCTGAGGGCCCAGGGCCTGCTCGGCGCACCCGACCGCCGGGCCGGGGTGCGCGGCGTGCTGCGCTCGCTCGGCTCCGTCCAGCTGGACACGATCTCCGTGCTGGCCCGCTCGCACGAGCTGATCCCGTACGCCCGGCTGGGCGCCGTCGGCCGGCAGGCGGTCGAGGACGCGTACTGGACGGGCGGCCACTCCTTCGAGTACTGGTCGCACGCCGCCTGCATCCTGCCCATCGAGGAGTGGCCCCTCTTCGCGTTCCGCCGCCGCGCCCGCCGGACCCGCGGCTTCCGCTGGCACCGCATGGACGAGCCGGAGAAGTCGCTGGCGGCCGTGCTGGACCGACTGAGGGCCGACGGGCCGCTGACGTCCACGGAGCTGGGCGGCGCGAAGAACGGCGGACCGTGGTGGGACTGGTCGGAGACCAAGATCGCCGTGGAGTGGGCGCTGGACACCGGTGAGGTCGTCTGTGCCCAGCGGCGCGGCTGGAAGCGGGTGTACGACCTGGCGGAGCGCGCCGTACCGGACGCCCTGCTGCACGACGACCTGACCGACGAGGAGTGCATGCGCCGCCTGGTCACCCAGGCAGGCCAGGCGCTGGGCGTGGCCACCCGCGCCGACCTCGCGGACTACCACCGGCTGAAGGGCGCGGAGGTGGACGCGGTGATCGGGGACACCGGGCTGGTGCCGGTGGAGGTGGCGGGCTGGGGCAAGCCGGCGTGGGCCGACCCGGAGGCGCTGGCGTCGGAGCCGCGCGGCCGGCACCGCACGACGCTGCTGTCCCCGTTCGATTCCCTCATCTGGGACCGCGCCCGTACGGAGCGGATCTTCGGCCTGACCCACCGCCTGGAGGCATACGTCCCGAAGCCCAAGCGGATCCACGGGTACTTCGCGATGCCGGTGCTGGCGGGCGGCCGCCTGGTGGCCCGCGTGGACCCGGCCCGCGAGGGCACGACCCTGGTGGCCCGGCAGGTCTCCCTGGGCCCGGACGAGCCCAACGGCGTCACCCCGGCCAAGGCCGTCGCCCCCACGGCGGACGCGCTGCGGGAGGCGGCCACGTGGGTGGGAGCGTCGGACATCCGCGTCGAGCGGGTGGTCCCGGCGCCGCTGCGGGACGCGATGGTGGCCGCGACGGCCGGCTGACCAGGGCATATCGCTTCCGGCCCGGAGTTATCCACAGGGGGTCGAAGTCCGTGCTCCCGGCGGGCATCGTGGATGGCACACGACGAGCGGCGGCAGGAGACGGGGGGTGTGGGCCATGGACATGACGCACGCGGCCACAGGGGGATATCGGGGTGCCGGGCGCGCGCGGATGTTCTGGGCCGAGCTGGTGGGCCTCCTCGTTCCCGCGGAGTGCGCCGGATGCGGGCACGCCGGCACCTCGGTGTGTACGGACTGCGCCCTGGCCCTCGTGGGCTCGGGCCCACGCCGGGTACGGCCCACCCCCGCCCCTCCGGGACTCCCGCCGGTGCACGCCGCGGCACCGTACGCCGACGTCACGCGCACGCTCCTCCTGGCACACAAGGAACGCGGCGCGCGTACGCTGACGGCCCCTCTGGGTGCGGCGCTCGCGGGGGCGGTCCGTACGGCGCTGGGGGCACCGACGGGGGCCGCTGTGGCGGACCGGGTGGGGGCACCCGCAGGCGCCCGCGTGGAGGCACCCGTCGGGGCATGGGCGGAGGCACCCATGGGAGCACCCGCTCCCGTCCTCCTCGTCCCCGTCCCCTCTGCCGCGACCAGCCGTGCCGCCCGGGGCCAGGACCCCACGCTCCGCCTCGCCCGGGCAGCCGCCGCGTCGCTGCGCCGGGACGGGGTCCCCGCCCGTGCCGTCCCCCTGCTCCGGCACCGCCGCCCCGTGGCCGACCAGGCGGGCCTCAGCGCCGCTGAGCGCCACGCCAACCTCTCCGGCGCCCTGGACACCGTCCCCGCCGCGCGCCGCCTTCTGTCGCCCGCCCAGGGGCGCAGTGGCGGGCCCTGGGCCCCGGGGACGGGGACCACCGGCCCCGACAGGCAGCCCGCACGGCTCTCCCCCGCCACGCCACGGCTGACCCTCATCGATGACCTGATAACGACGGGCGCCACCCTCACCGAGGCGGCCCGGGCACTGCGCCGCGTTACCACATCACCCCTCTACGCGGCGGTGATCGCCGCGCCGCGAACCGCGTTCGAGGGGAGACGGAAATCGACCGGGAATTTCCGTTTCCGCTGGTAGACAAGCCGGTGCAGATCAGGGGGTGCCGTAGCGACTCAAGCAGGCTATGTTCGATTCAAAGACAGGGGATCCCCGAAATTGAGGGGGTGTCGATCTTGTTGTCTGGGGAGGAGGAGGTGAGAGCCGGCCGTACCTCACGGGATCAGGCTGGCTGAAAGAACCCCGAGGCCCCGGACGAAACCGGAGCCCAGCGCACAGAGGGCAACGCTTCGCCCGTCTGCGGAGCGACCCGGAACGGAGTTCTGCGTGGACATCGTCGTCAAGGGCCACAAGACCGAGGTGCCGGAGCGATTCCGACGCCATGTGACCGAGAAGCTGAAGCTGGAGAAGATCCAGAAGTACGACGGCAAGGTGATCAGCCTCGATGTCGAGGTGTCCAAGGAGCACAACCCGCGGCTGGCGGACCGTTCCGACCGCGTGGAGATCACCGTCCACTCCCGGGGCCCGGTGGTCCGCGCCGAAGCCGCCGCCGGTGACCCCTACGCGGCACTCGACCTGGCCACGAGCAAGCTCGAGGCCCGGCTGCGCAAGCAGCACGACAAGCGCAGCACCCGGCGCCCCGGCAAGGGACGCCGCACCGCGGCCGATGTCGGCGACGTGGTGGCCAACGCCGCCCAGCTGACCGACACCGGTGAACTCACCACCGCCGAGGGCCTGGTGGAGGAGGACCAGTACCTGACGGCACCGCACAAGGCCGGACCGCTCGAGGTGGACGGCGAAGGCCCCCTGGTGGTCCGCGAGAAGACCCACGCGGCCGCCCCCATGTCCCTGGACCAGGCGCTCTACGAGATGGAACTGGTCGGACACGACTTCTACCTCTTCGTCGACTCCGAGACGAAGCAGCCGAGCGTGGTGTACCGGAGGCACGCCTACGACTACGGAGTCATCCACCTCGACCCGTACCCGCTTGCTGGAAGCTGAAATTCCGCCAACCTGGGTGGCGGGGTCGCGCCCCCGCCGCCCAGGCATGAAATCATGGCTCTACACGGCCAGTCGGCGGCAGACGCCCTGGGGCCTGTCCGGCGCGCACCAGAAGCCATCGCCCCAGCGGTGATCAGTCGGGCGGGCCCTCATGCGGCCCCAGGGGGGAGAGATGGCGAACAGCTTGGAGCCCACGGCTGAGGTGGAGGTCGGCTCACGACAGGAGCCGATCCGCGTCCTCGTCGTGGACGACCATGAACTCTTCCGCCGCGGCCTGGAGATCGTGCTGGCACAGGAGGAGGACATCCAGGTCGTCGGCGAGGCCGGCGACGGGGCCGAGGCGGTGGACAAGGCCGCCGACCTGCTTCCGGACATCGTGCTGATGGATGTGCGGATGCCGCGCCGCGGCGGCATCGAGGCCTGCACGTCCATCAAGGAGGTGGTCCCGAGCGCGAAGATCATCATGCTGACGATCAGCGACGAGGAGGCCGACCTCTACGACGCGATCAAGGCCGGGGCAACGGGCTATCTCCTCAAGGAGATCTCCACCGACGAGGTGTCCGCGGCGATCCGCGCGGTCGCCGACGGCCAGTCGCAGATCAGCCCCTCGATGGCCTCCAAACTCCTCACGGAGTTCAAGTCGATGATCCAGCGCACGGACGAGCGCCGCCTGGTGCCCGCGCCCCGGCTGACGGACCGTGAACTCGAGGTCCTCAAGCTGGTGGCGACAGGGATGAACAACCGTGACATCGCCAAGGAGTTGTTCATCAGCGAGAACACGGTGAAGAACCACGTCCGCAACATCCTGGAGAAGCTGCAGCTGCACTCCCGGATGGAGGCCGTCGTCTACGCGATGCGCGAGAAGATCCTCGAGATCCGCTGACCGAGCCGACGTCGGCCGATGCCCCGGCCGATGCCCCGGCCGACGTCCCGCCCGAAGCCCCGACCAACCCAACCCCAACTCGGACCAGCCCAACCAGCCCGGCCCCCGACTACCCCGGATAAACCGGCGCCACCCCGCCCGCGGCGACCTTCTCCCAGCCCCCGCCCACGGGCAGCCGCACCACGCCCGCCTGGCCCGAGCTGGCGACCAGCGGCATGGAGACGTTCTCCGAGGTGGCCACGGAGAACGTCTCGTCCGTCAGCGTCCGCGTGCCGTCCTCCGGCAGCCGCCCGTCGGTCTCGACGAACAGCACCTGGTTCACCCCGGTCTCCACGGTGCCGACCACCGCCAGCCGGCTGTCGCCGGCCCAGGACACCGCCTGCACGTCCTGCAGCTGCGGCGTGATCTCGACGACGTCCCGGACACGCAGCGTGCCCGCCTCCGCGGTGATCCCGCCCAGCATCAGCCGGGTCCGGCCGTCCCGCCGTACGACCAACGCGATCCGCGCGCCCTCGGCCGCGACCCGCAGCGACTCGATCCGGCCGTCCTGAAGTCCCGAGACCTCCACCGGCTGGGGCTTCTCCAGACCGCCCTTGGACCAGTACAGCCACGAACCGGACCGGGTCCGGTCCGCGATCCAGAGGTCCCCGTGCCCGTCCCAGCTGGGCGCGGTGAAGCCCAGATCGGCGCTGGACCGCGCGCCGCTCAGCAGCAACGGGTCCGACAGCACCGCCGAGCCGCCCATCCCGGTGGTGTACAGCCGATGGCCGCCGTCCGTCACCGCGGCGACCTGTGCCTCGCTCCGGGACACGGCGATCGACTGGATCTTGACCTTGCCCTCGGCGAACGGCCCGGCCACGACCTGCGGTTCACGCTCGTCCCCGGCGACGGGAGCGCGCACCAGCCGCTGCTCCTCGTCGACGAAGTAGAAGTACTCGTGCCGGTCCGCCTTGGTCAGCTGCCGGGTGCCGTACTGGGAGGCCACCTCCTGCCCGATCCCGCAGAGCTGCTCCCCGCCCGCCCGCAGCCGTACCTCACTCACCCGCGGCGCCACGCCCCGCACGGTGTACCAGACCTGCGCGGCCATCCGCCGGCACGTCACCGCGTCGGGGTCGGCGGGCAGTTTGAGCCGCACCGTCAGCTTCTCGTCCGTGACCGCCACGGCACCGCGCCCGTCCAGCCGGCTGCCCGCCGGGAACGCCGAGCGCGAGATATCAGCCATCATTCCGCCGCGTCCCCGCAGCAGCGCCCGCACCACCTCGGTGGTCGCCGCCGACAGTTCGGACTGGTCCCGGACGTACACCGGCGACGCCACCAGCGCGGACGGCTCACGTTCGGTGAAGTAGTAGGCGTTGACGGGCGTCCCGTAGGTGCGGGTGAAGTCCGACTTGCTCAGTACGAGCCCGCCGCCGGGGGGTGTGGCGATCCGCCACTGCCCGTTGCTGTCCTTGTCCCGCACCACCCGCACGGAACTCTCGTACTCACCGGAGCCCGGCCGGTACGCGCCGGTGTCCGCGTCCAGCGTGGCGATCCGCTGGCCGGTCAGCCGGAAGGTCGCCAGTTGCGTCGTGCCCTGCGGGGGATCCTGGCGCTCGTCCCGCGCCGGCCCCACCTCGCTGGTGTCCGGCGCGGTCGCCAGCACCGTGGTCTCCTGCGGCGGGGTCCAGCTCTTGCGGACCTCCGCGGTCAGATACTGCCGGGCGGTCGCGTAGTCACCGTCGTCGCTGCGCAGCGTCTCCAGGAAACCCAGGACGATCTGCCGCGCCGGGGCGTCCTTCTTCGGCAGTACGGGAAGAGTGCGCGCATACGGCTCCCCGGGCTTGTCGCCCTCGTCGACCGCGCTCACCACACCGCTGTCGGGCATCCCCACACAGCTGCTCAGCAGGACCGCGCCGGCCCCCGCCAGGGCCAGCACCCGCACCAGCCGCACCCGCATCGCTCGCCCCCCGCCCACTACTGCTTCTCCCACTCCGTCACCCGGGTGCCCGTCCCCGGCAGCGCGGTCGGGTCGACGGTCGGGTGCGCCGCACCCACCGGCAGCCCGGTGACGACGGGACCGCCGCCCCGCTGCTGCGCCGGCACGGCGGACAGCAGCCCACCGGCCTGCGCCGGCTCGCTCTCCCGCAGGGCCGCGCGATGGGCCCGTGAGTCCTCGGGCTCCAGCGGTATCGGCGAGCCGCGCAGCGGTTCTCCAGCCGTCCTCGGCAGCGTCAGCCGGAACTGCGACCCTCCGCCCGGCTCACCCCACGCCTGCAGCCAGCCGCCGTGCAGCCGCGCGTCCTCCACCGCGATGGACAGGCCCAGACCCGTACCGCCGGTGGTCCGCGCCCGCGCCGGGTCGGCCCGCCAGAACCGGTTGAACACCCGCGTCGCCTCGCCGGGCTTCAGCCCGACGCCGTAGTCCCGTACGGCCACGGCGACGGCGCCGTGCGCCACGCCCAGCCGCACCACGACATCGCGTCCCTCGCCGTGCTCCACGGCGTTGACGACGAGGTTCCGCAGCACCCGCTCCATCCGCCGGGCGTCCGCCTCGACGATCACCGGCTGCTCGGCACCCCGCACCACGATCCGGCTGCCCTTGCGCTCGGCCAGCGGCTCGGCACCGTCCACGACCCGCCGTACGACCTCGCGTACGTCGATGGGCTCGGCCTCCAGCGCCGCGGCGCCCGCGTCGAACCGGCTGATCTCCAGCAGATCGGAGAGCAGCGACTCGAACCGGTCCAGCTGTCCCAGCAGCAGCTCCGCCGACCGGGCGGTCACCGGATCGAACTGCTCGCGGCCCTCGTGGATGACGTCCGCGGCCATCCGCACGGTCGTCAGCGGCGTACGCAGCTCGTGCGACACGTCCGAGACGAACCGCCGCTGCATCCGCGACAGCTCCTCCAGCTGCTGGATCTTGCTCTGCAGGTTCTGGGCCATCTTGTTGAACGATGAGCCCAACCGGGCGATGTCGTCCTCGCCGGTGACCTTCATCCGCTCCTGCAGCCGCCCGGCCGCAAGCCGCTCCGCGATCCCGGCCGCCATCCGCACAGGCGTCACGACCTGCCGCACCACCAGCCACGCGATGGCACCGAGCAGCACCACCACGAACACACCGGCGGTGGCGAGCGTGCCCTTGACCAGGCTGAGGGTCTTCTCCTCCTCGGTGAAGGGGAAGAGGTAGTAGAGCTGGTACGGGCTGCCGTTGACGTCCTTCAGACGCTGCCCTATGACCAGCCCCGGCTCGGACTCCCCGTTCCCCTGCACGATCTGGGTGTACGTCTGGAACATGCCCTCGCCGTTGTCGACCCGCTCACGCAGGTCCTCTGGCACGCTCCGCGCGTCGGCGCCCTCGCGGCCGAAGACGATCGGCGCGGTCACCAGGGCGCCCTGGTCGCCGTCGCGGCCCAGCACGGGCACCCCGCTGCGCTCCGAGGGCATCGCGATCACCTGGAAGATGCCGCTGCCGCTGCCGCTGTTCAGCGATTCGACGAGCCGGTCCGGCCAGTCCTCCGGCGCGGCCTGCCGCCCGGTGGCCTGGTCACGGCTCTCGCGCTCGGCCCGCTCCTCGGCGTTGGCGAAACCGCCCTGCGCCTGGCTCTTGGCCGCCGCCAGCTTGCCCTCCAGCAGCCCGTTGCGAACCTGCCCGATGACGACGACACCGAGCAGCAGCACCACGCCCATGGACATCAGCAGCGTGGTGGCGACGACACGGACCTGGATGTTGCGCCGCCACAGCAGCACGGCAGGCTGAAGCGGCCGGCGAACCCAACGCAGCACCATCCGTATCAGGGGCTGCATCGGTCCGCCGGCTGCGCCACCCTGCCGCAGCAGCCGGGCCATGATCAGCTGGGCCCGGCCTTGTAACCCACGCCGCGCACGGTCACGACGATCTCCGGCCGCTCCGGGTCCTTCTCGACCTTGGAGCGCAGGCGCTGTACGTGCACGTT
This sequence comes from Streptomyces sp. NPDC051940, assembly GCF_040680895.1. Classification (NCBI taxonomy): domain Bacteria; kingdom Bacillati; phylum Actinomycetota; class Actinomycetes; order Kitasatosporales; family Streptomycetaceae; genus Streptomyces; species Streptomyces sp. NPDC051940. The sequence continues at coordinate 14,908 of NZ_JBFAXR010000164.1, forward strand.
CACCAGCCGGGTGTCGGCGGCGTGCCGGTAGCCCCAGACCTGCTCCAGCAGCACCTCGCGGGTGAACACCTGCCAGGGCTTGCGGGCGAGGGCGACCAGCAGGTCGAACTCCAGTGGGGTGAGCGCGATCTGCTGCCCGTCCCGCTTCACGGAGTGCCCGGCCACGTCGATCACCAGATCGCCGATGGCCAGCTGCTCCGGCACGGGTTCCTCGGAGCGGCGCAGCCGTGCCCGGATCCGGGCGACGAGCTCCTTGGGCTTGAACGGCTTGACGATGTAGTCGTCGGCCCCGGACTCCAGGCCCACGACGACATCGACCGTGTCGCTCTTCGCGGTGAGCATCACGATCGGCACACCCGATTCGGCCCGGATCAGCCTGCACACCTCGATGCCGTCCCGTCCGGGCAGCATGAGGTCGAGCAGTACCAGATCCGGCTTGGTCTCGCGGAAGGCGGCGAGCGCCTTGTCGCCGTCGTTGACGAACGACGGCTCAAAACCTTCCCCGCGCAGCACGATGCCGAGCATCTCTGCCAGTGCGGTGTCGTCATCGACGACCAGGACGCGTCCCTTCATATGGACATCATCCCATCGCCCCGTCAAACTCGGAGTGCTCGCCGGAGTGATCCGTTTCACGCCAATTCTTCCCACTGGCCATCTCACGGACTCCCTGCCCACGCACGGGTGACAACACACCCCGCTCCGTGACGATCGCGGTGACCAGATCCGGCGGCGTCACATCGAACGCGGGGTTGTACGCCTGCGTCCCCAGCGGAGCCACGACCAGCCCCGCGCCCGCCTGCGGAGCCCCCACACCCAACCCGTGCGGCCCGCTGAACTCCGTGATCTCACTGCCGGCCCGCTGCTCGATCTCGATGGACCCCCCGTCCTCCGTCTGGAGGTCCACGGTCGAGGTGGGCGCCACCACGATGAACGGCACCCCGTGATGCCGCGCCAGCACCGCCAGCGGATACGACCCCACCTTGTTCGCCACCGCCCCGTCCGCGGCGATCCGGTCCGCCCCGATCAGCACGGCATCCACCTCACCGGCCGCGAACAGCGATCCGGCGGCGTTGTCGGCGAGCAGGGTGTACGGCATACCGCTGCGGGCCGCCTCGTACGCCGTGAGCCTCGCCCCTTGCAGCAGCGGCCGGGTCTCGTCCACCCACAGCCGGCGCAGCTCCCCCGCCCGGTGCGCCGCCCGCACCACCGCGAACGCGGTGCCCTCCCCACCCGACACCAGCGCGCCGGTGTTGCAGTGGGTCAGCACCCGGTAGCCGCCACCAGGGACCAGCTCACTCAGCAGCTCCAGTCCGTGCCGGCCCATCGCCCGACTGCCCCGGGCGTCCTCCTCGTGCAGGCGCCGCGCCTCGGCCAGCGCCGCGGCCGCACCCTCCCCGGGCCCCGCGGCGTGGAAGGCGTCGAGCGCTCTGCCCACGCCCCAGGCCAGATTCACCGCGGTGGGCCGGGCGGACGACAGCTGCTCGGCCGCCTCGTCCACGTCGAATCCACGGGCCGCCGCCAGCGCCACGCCGTACGCACCGGCCAGCCCGAGCAGCGGCGCACCGCGCACCGCCAGCGTCTGGATGGCCTGCACCAGGCCGGGCACATCCGTACAGAGAAGCTCGACCTCCTCCGCCGGCAGCCGCGTCTGGTCCACTAGGACCAGGACGGGCCCGTCTCCTGTCTCCTGGGGCTCCTCCCAGCGGAGCGCAACGATGTCTTCAGCCATGAAGGCCAGTCAACCCTCAACGCAGAAAAGCCTCAACCCCCGACGCAAGGTCGGGGGTTGAGGCTTAATAATTGTTCGGCGGCGACCTACTCTCCCACAGGGTCCCCCCTGCAGTACCATCGGCGCGGAAAGGCTTAGAACGGGAGGCCGTGC
>NZ_JBFAXR010000165.1:0-16327 GCF_040680895.1 Streptomyces sp. NPDC051940
TCAGACCACTCGTTCACATGACCGATACTTAACCTTCGTACATAGGTACACGTCGCCCTACCGCTCCTTCGTAAGGTCCTACAAATGCCGGTCGAGCCCCGGGCTCATCCGGTGGTGCTCAGATGGCCGTGAGGGTGAGGGTCGCGGTGTAGGTGCCGGCGACGGTCGACGTCGGCACGTTCAGGGCCAGGTCGGCGCCGAAGTGGGCGGTGCCCAGGCCGGTGCCGGTGGCGAGGGAGCGGGACTGCTTCAGGCCCGCGCTGCCGCCGTCGCCGGGGGCCGCGCCCACCGCCGGGGCCACGGCCGCACCCGCGGTCACCGTCTGGCCGGGGGCCTTGTCGATGACGTTCGGGGTCCAGCCGAGGTTCTGGCCGTTGATGGAGTGGGAGCCGCCGTCGGTGAAGTCGCCCACCTGGCCGCTCAGCGACCAGCCGGGGTTGCCGGCGCGGGTGTCGGTGAGGGTCACGGCGTTGATGGCGCCGCCGGTGGTGAGCAGGGTGCCGGCGGAGTTCAGCTGCGGCGAGGGCAGCGTCACGTTCGGGTCCTCGACGCTGATCGCCAGGGCGCCCGCCTCGACGGTGGTGGTGATGTTCTGGCCCACCGAGACGCCCGCGAACGGGGTGATCGTGTGGGCCACCGGTGCCGCGCTGGAGCCCAGGTAGGCGCCCGCGTTCGCGGGGACGAAGACGGCCGTGAGCGAGTGCTCGCCCACGCCCAGCGCGCTGGTGCTGAAGGCCGCGCTGCCGCCGGAGACCGGCACCGTGCCGAGGACGGTGGTGTTACCGCCCACGGTGTCCTGGAACTTCACGCTGCCCGCCGCGCCGCTCGGGGTGACGGTCGCGGTCATGCTGACCGGGCCGTACTGGGCGGAGCTGCCGGACGGCGAGACCAGCAGGGCGGTCGTCGTCGGCGTGGCGGGGGCCGCGTTCACCGTGAGGCTCACCGGGGCCGAGGTCGACGGCTTGAACGACGAACTGGACGGCTGGAACTCGGCCGTCAGCGCGTGCGTGCCGGCGCCCAGGCTGCTGGTGGCCAGCGAGGCGGTGTTGCCGGAGACGGCGACCGGGGAGCCGATGGCCGTGCCGTTGTCGCGGAACTGCACGACGCCGGCGGTCCCGGCGGGCCCGGTGGTCGCGGTCAGCGTGACCGCCGTACCGGCGTCGACCGGCCCGGACGGGCTGGCCTGCAGGCTCACCGTGGTGTCCTGCGCCGGGGCGTTCGGGTCGGTGGACTGGTAGGCGGTGTTGGAGGTGAACCAGATCGAGCCGGTGAACTCACCGAAGGTGGTGCTGCCGAACGCGAGCCGGCAGGTCACGGTGAAGTCGTAGCGGCCCTGCAGGGTCTGGAAGCCGACCTCGTCGGCGTAGCCCCGCATGTGCAGGCGGAGCGGGATGCGCATGCCGCCGTTCTGCACCGGGTAGGCGGTGAGGTCCGTGTTGCCCACGACGATGTAGTCGTCGGGGAAGCCCGAACCGCGCACGCTGACGATGGTGTTGGTGGCCGTCTCCGGGCACAGCCCGGAGGTGGTCATGTCGATGGGCGTGGTGTCCGCGCCCGTCGCCGGGCTGAACGACAGGGTGCCGATCGGCGCCGCCGAGGCGGTCGGGGCGGCCAGCACACCGCCCGCGAGCACCGCGGCCAGCGCCGCGGCCACACCCGCGACGGCGCGCGGGAGTCTGATCCTGAACATCTGCTTGTCCCTCATTCTCGGTGCGTCGGTCAGCCGGTGGGCAGCTGGGAGCCGCAGTTGGCCGCGGGGGCGAAGCCGTAGCTCTTCAGTACGTCGGTCCGCTGGCAGATCAGCGCATTCGGGCCGACGAAGACCGTGCTCCACGGCGCGGTGGCGGTCTTGTCCGTGGGGATGACGTTGTAGACGTCCCGCTTGATCGCGAAGTCGGAGTTCAGGGTGGTCGGCGTCTGTCCGCCGACGCTGCCGAGCAGCGAGCTGCCCCGCAGGTCGGCGATGGTGCCGGCGGCCTGCGCCTGGTACTGGGCGATGGAGAACGGCACGATGGACCGGCTGTCCATGAACCGGCCGTCGTGCTCCTGCACCGGCGCACCGTTCTTGTTGTCCTTGATGCAGGTCAGGCTCGGCAGCTGCGCCTCGGTGACCTGCATCTGGCCCAGCCAGAACGACCGGGTGCCGGAGCCGGCCTGCGGGATGTACGCCGTCACCGCGTTCGTGCCGGTGCCGATGTAGTCGGGGTTGCAGTGGTAGATCTCGCGCAGGTCCGCGAGGGTGAGCTTGCGCGGCAGCACGCTGTTGGGCGTGACCGCGTAGCTCAGGCCGTCCACCGCGAACGGGACGTACGTCAGTCCCGGCGAGGTGGGCGCCTGGTTGAGGCTGGAGGAGCGGGAGAAGTCCAGGCAGTTGAAACCGCGGTTGAGCTCGTTGACGAGCGCGGTGCGGCCGGCGCCCGAGCCGTTGGGCCGGGCGATGGTGCAGTTGGGGTTGGTCGCCGGGTCCTTGGTGGTGATGTTCTGGGACCCGGTCGCGTCGTAGGAGCCGAGGACCTTGGTGCCGTTGACCGTGATGGCGTTGGCCATCCCGTTCATCACGTCCTGCGTGGTGTCCGAGCCCACGCCCGACAGCGGCCGGTACTGCGGGGTCCCGGAGGGGTCGGCGGTGGCGACACCGCCGAGTGCGCCCGCGATGAGACAGGCGGCCGCGAGGGCCGCGGCGGCCTTTCCTCGCTTGTTCACGTTGAGGTTCACCTCATAGGCTGAAGCCGGGTGGTGCCCGGCGGGGTTGCTTTCAGTTCGTTGGCGCGACTGGGGTCATTCGCTTCCGGGTACCACCTCCGCGCTGTCGGCCGTGTGGCTTCCCCCGCTCGACGGGCTCGGGGAAGGGGTGCCGCCCGGTACGGCCGGTCTGCCGCGGGCCGCCGCGATGCGCGCCGCGAGACGCGGCGCCACCTTCGGCAGCAGCGGCCCGAAGACCGCTCCGGCGAGTCCGGTGACCAGGGCGATCATGAGGGCGTAGCGCACGGCGCCCATCGCCCAGGCAGGGGTGTCCCCCGGTGACTCCGCGGATCCGACGGGCGCCGCGGAGGGTCCGGGAGAGGTGGTGGGGGTCGGCGAGGCGGTGACCCCGCCCGTGTCGCCGCCGCCCGACGCCGAACCGCCGCCGGTGGCACCCGGATCGCCGCCGCCCGTCGTCCCGCCGTCGCCGTCGCTCGGTGCGGGGTCCGGGTCGTCGGCCGCCTTGCCCGCCCGCTCGCGGATGTCGTCCGCTGCCGTGCGGGTCTTCGCGCGCAGCCCTGCGGGCAGCGGCGCGTATCCGGCGGGCAGCGTGCCCTCGGCGGTGCCCGGCTGCTGGCCCGCGCCCACGGCGTACTCCAGCAGCTCCGCGTAGTCCGCGCCCTCCTGCCTGGTGAGGCGCTCCGGGACGGTCGAGGCGTAGGTGAGCAACGTCAGCGGGTAGGCGTCGGGGTCGGTGGCCGCCGGGTCGGGCAGCAGCACCGAGGGGGCCGCCTTGCTCGGCTTCATCGCGTCCGCGGCGGCGAGCAGCGAGGCGTCGGTGGGCGCGGTGAACTCGCCCGCCGCGTTCATCAGCCGGGCCGGGACCAGCCCGTAGCGGGCGGCGGACGCGGTGTCGGTGAGGGCCAGCACCGCGCGCCGGCCGATGAGCTGCGGGGGGTGCTTCTTGTAGCGGGGCGGGGCGGCGGTGGCGTCCCACAGGCTCTGGTTCAGCTCGTCGCCGCGGGCGGCGGAGCGCGCGGCCTCGTGCATGTCGATGGCGTAGGCCCGGTGGTCGATGATGCAGGCGGGCCGGTCGGCGTGGTCGGCGAACTCCTGGCAGTACGTCTCGTTCTTGGGCAGGTTGTCGACCGGCAGCTCCAGGTCCTCGTACGCCGGATTGACCTTCATCCCGCTGTACGAGCCGTCGCCGTGGGCGCCCTCGTCGTCGGGGGTGCCGGCGAGGAACTCGCGGGCGGCGGCGTCGGAGACGATCCACCGCCACAGCGCCAGGCTCGCGTCGGCGGCAGGCAGCGGGACCAGGGCGTCGCCGAGGTTGACGTCCATGTGCTCGAGGTCCGGGTTGTACCTGCGGAACTCCGGATCCTGGCTGACGAAGTACGGATTGCCGGCCACACCCGGCGCGCCGGGGACGCTGCCCGCCTGGTACGACTCGGTGAGCAGCTTCGCCACCAGCCGCGGGGTCAGGTTGAGCTCCGTCACCGGCGATCCGGCGCGGTCCTTGACGTCCTGCGGCGCGTTGAACCGGGGCAGCAGGTCGATCTGGAAGCCCAGCGTGAGCCCGGACAGGGCGACGGGTGCGTACAGCGGTTCCGGTACGTCGTCGGCGGGCTCCGCCGCGGGCGGCTCCCCGAGGAGCACCAGGCCCGGTTCGTCGCCGGTGAGCTTGTCGCGCGCGGTGGCGTCGCCGATCTGGGCGTACGAGAAGGACACCTTGCGCCCGGTGCGGCACAGGGCGGGCTGCCAGCGGTGGACGGCCTCGGCGGTGAGCTCGTTGCCGAGGGTGCCGCGCTCCTCCGCGTCGATCGGGCAGGGGTCGCCGATCAGCGTGAACCTGAGCGGTACGACGAGCCGGTTCTTCCAGTTGGTGAGGCTGAACGGGGAGCTCTGCAGCCGCCGGTCGGTGTTGACGGTGTCGTAGCGGCGGCCGTCGACCTCGTACTCGCCGCGCGGCACGATCACCAGCCAGCAGGTGCGGGCGACGGGCTTGGCGGCGTCCGGGTCGACGGCGGCGCCGCAGCCCAGGCCCGGGGACTCGACGGCGGTCTGCATGTCGAACAGGGCCTGGCCGCCGCCGGTGGCGTCGGTGGTGGCGTAGGGGTACTCGTTGGTGGTGTTGCTGTCGTAGTAGGCGTTGCCCCGGGGCTTGTTCTCGACGGTGCCGTCGACGGAGCGGAAGGGCACGAAGCCTTCGTCGAGGTGCTCGTCCTTCTCCCGGTCGGGGTCCGGCGGGTAGGCGGCGAGCTTGTCGTCGACCATCCGGGTCCTGACGTACAGGCCGACGCTGTCGCTGCCGCTGCCGGTCTGGTACGTCGCCCCGTACTCGCACTGCTCGCGGTCCGGGCCGTCGGGGCCGTCGCCCCAGCACTGCATGATCTGCAGGAAGTTGGCGCCGACGTCGCTGTCGCGGGCGGTCGGCCGGCCGCCGGTCCAGGAGACCCGTACGCCCTCGTTGACCAGGTCGCGGGTCTTGTCCACGGTGACGGCGAGGTCCGCGAACTCGCCGCTGCCGTGGACCGTGACGGCCGAGCCCGCGGTGCCGGTCTCCTCGGCGCTCGCGCCGGTCAGCCCGGCCACCGCCGTCAGCGCGAGGAGCAGCGCCGCGGCGCGGGTGCGGGTGCGGGTTCGGGTTCGTATCGCGGGGCGCTTCACCGCTGCCTCCCCTGGTTGCGCCGGTCCAGCCGGCCCGCCAGCAGCGGTGGGCCGAAGGTGACCGCCAGCAGCAGCACCCCGGCGAGCACCATCAGCGTGTTGCGCAGCCCGCTGCTGATCGACGCGCCCGTGGTGACGGGCACCGCGTACGCGTCGCCGCCCTGCGAGCCGCCGGTGCCGGCGTTCACCACCTGGCCGGTGTCGGGGTCGATCGCCGTGCCGCCCGCCGCGTCGCCCGTACCGCCGGCTGCCGCCGTACCGCCGGCCGTGCCGGCCGTACCGCCGCTTGCGCCGCCGGCCGCGGACCCGCCGCTCGCGGAGCCGCCGCCCGCCGAACCGCCGCCGGGGTTGGTGGGCGTGGTGGCGCCGCCGGTCCCGGTGGTGCACTGCTTCGGTCCCTGTTTGTCGCAGGCGGGCGGGAACGGGGCGTTCTTGGCCAGGGTGTTGGTGCCGTCGGAGGAGAAGGTGGGGTTGCGGCAGCTGTTGATGTTGATGGTGCCCACCTCGGCCCCGGGGATCCTCTTCAGCTGCTCGAAGCCGGCCTCCACCAGGTTCTTCGGCAGCGGCGAGTAGCCGAGGTCGTCGACGAAGCGCTGGCCGTCGCAGAGGAAGTACTTGCCGAACGCGCCGAGCGTGCGGCCCTTGTTCTCGCTGAAGTTGGACTCCGTCTTCGTCGGCAGGATCATGTAGCTGTAGCTGGACAGCGGATACGTCCGCGGGTCCCGGTCGTTGTAGACGCCCTGCAGCTTCTGGGTGAGGTAGGCGGGCGAGCTCTCGTCGTCCTCGATACGGGCCTTGAGCAGGGCGACGGCGACGTTGCTGGCGGTGGGCTCCACGTAGTAGCCCGCCTTGTTGAGCACCTTGACCACGGGGAAGTGGGTCGACTCGGTGGCGTAGGAGTACTCGACGTAGGTGATCGTGCCGATGTTGCCCTTGGTCGCGACATAGCCCGAGACGCCGTTGGAGCCGGACTGGGCGACGAAGCCCTTGCCCGCGATGGTCGGGTAGTTGGAGGTCTGGCCGCAGGGGGTGGGCCGGCCGGCCTGGCGGCAGTACGCGTCCCACAGGCCCTGGTTCTGGTCGGCGAGCCAGCCGGAGAACTGGGCGGTGGTGCCCGAGCCGTCGGACCGTACGACGGGGACGATCTTGCGGGCGGGCAGCCGGGCCGCCAGCGCCGGGTTGTCGCGTTTGATCGCCGGGTCGTTCCAGCGGGTGAGGGTGCCGGTGAAGATCTTGGCGAGGTTCTCGCCGGACAGCCGCAGATTGGTCACCCGCTGGTTGCCGATCACCAGGTTGTACATGAACGAGGTGCCGCCGGCCACGATCGGCATGTAGGCGTACGCGCGCTTCGGCGGGGTGTCGACGACGCCGGTGTCCTTCACCCCGTAGGGGATCTCGGAGACGGCGAAGTCCACGGTGCCGTTGCGGAACTGGTTGCGGCCGTCGGAGGAGCCGAGGCCGGTGTAGCGCACCGTCATCTGCGACTTCTTGACGTTGGTCTGCCACTGGGTGATGGCGTTCTGGCTCCAGGTCGAGCCCGCGCCCGAGATCGGCGTGTAGCCGGACGCGGCCCGCGCGGGGCCGACCGGCCACTGGGCGAGCAGCAGCAGCACGGCGGCGAGCAGCACGGCCCCGGCGGCCCGGGCGGCCCGGGTGCCCCGCGGGCCGGTCGCTGGTCGTGTCATGACAGGTGACTCCTGATCGTTCGCGGATCGTGCGGGAGGGGGTGCGGGCCCGGCCGGCGTCGGGAGGGTGCGGGCCGCGGTCAGCCCGGCGGCCCGGCCGCGCGGCGGCGGGCGGAGATGCGCAGGGCGTCCCTGTGGGAGCGCCGGGCCCGCCGGCGCAGTGCGCGCCGGCCGAGTTCGCCGGGCCCGCGGCCGCCGATCAGCCGGGCCACGACGAACAGCGTCAGCACGAGCCCCAGCAGGACGGCGGCGGCGCCGAAGCCGCGGATGACGTAGCTCTCCTGGGGCTGGCCCACCAGCCAGAAGGTGTCCAGCGGCAGCGAGACCATCGGCCCCTCGAAGGGGTTGAGGTTGAGGTCGTGGGCCATGCCCGAGGTGAGCAGCACCGGCGAGGTCTCGCCGACTCCCCGGGCGGTGCCCAGGATGACCGCGGTGGTCAGCCCGGAGCGGGCGGTGGGCAGGATGACCGTCCACACAGTGCGCCACTGCCCCGCGCCCAGCGCGTACGACGCCTCCCGCAGCGAGCCGGGCACGAGGCGCAGCACGACGTCCGAGGCGCGGATGATGATCGGCAGCATCATCACGCTGATGGCGAGGGAGGCGGCGAAGCCCGACTTCTCGAAGTCGAGCAGCACGATGACCGTGGCGTAGACGAACAGGCCCGCCACGATGGACGGCAGCGCGGTCATCGCCTCGACGATGGTGCGTACGAACCGCGCGTACGGCCCGGGCACCTCGTTGAGGAACACCGCGCAGGCCAGGCCCAGGGGCACGGTGAGGGACAGGGCCATGGAGATCTGGATCAGGGTGCCGGCCGCGGCGTGCAGCACGCCGCCGGAGGACAGCGGCTGCTGGGGGCCGGTGGTGCTCATGTCCTCGGTGTAGAAGTTCCCCCGGGGCAGCACCTGGCGGCCGTGCCACATCGTGTAGACGACCACGAAGACCAGCGCCACCAGCAGCAGTACGGCCAGGCTGTGCCAGATCACGGCGGCCACCCGGTCGCGCACGGTGACCCGGTTGCCGTCCATCGACACCAGCGCGGCGTACGCCAGGACGAACAGCCCGTAGGCCAGCACCCCGAAGCCCAGCGGGGCGTCGAAGGGGGCGACGCGCAGGGAGATGAGCACGGTCAGGCTGACGGCGGTCACCGCCGCCCCCGCCAGCGCCAGTACGTCGGAGCGGTGCAGGGACCGGGTGGAGCGGCGCGGCCCGTCCTGGTCGGTGCCGCGGCGGGCGGGTTCGGTGCGTACGGTCGTGGCGGCGTCGGGTGCGCCGGTCACGGCCTCGCGCACGGTGGTCTCGGACATCAGGCCTCCGCTCCGGCGCCGGCACGGCTGCGCGCGGTGATCGAGGACGCGACGAAGTTGACGACGAGGGTCAGCAGGAACAGCGCGAGACCGGCGGCCATCAGCGCGGAGATGCCCAGTTCGCTGGCGGAGCCGTAGCGCAGGGCGATGAGGGCGGAGACGGAGTTGGTGCCGTTCTGCAGCACGTGCCACTGCACGGCGAACACCGGCGAGATGATCATGTAGACGGCGATGGTCTCGCCGAGCGCCCGCCCGAGCCCCAGCATCGTGCCGCCGATGACGCCCCCGCGTCCGTACGGCAGCACGACGGACCGGATCATGCCCCAGCGGGTCGCCCCCAGCGCCAGCGCGCCCTCGCGCTCGCCGACCGGCGCCTGGGAGAACGCCTCACGCATCACCGAGCAGGCGATGGGCGTGACCATCAGGGAGACCACCATGCCGGCGATGAACGTGGAGGAGGTGTAGACGGTCGCGGTGGCCAGCGGATCGCCCGGGTCGGCGCCGTCCACCTCGAACAGCGGAATCCAGGAGAAGTACGTCGAGATCCAGCGGGCCGGCCCGGTCATGTGCGACTGCAGGAAGAACGCCCCCCACACGCCGTACACGATGCTGGGGACGGCGGCCATCAGGTCGACGAGGCTGATCAGGGTGCGGCGCAGGCGCGGCGGGGCGTACTCCGAGATGTACAGGGCGGTGCCGAGGGCCAGCGGTACGGCGAACGCGATCGCCGTCAGCCCGATCAGCACCGTCCCGGTGAGCACCGCGGCGATGCCGAACCGGCCCGCGTCCGGCTCCCACGCCGCGGTGGTGAGGAAGCCCCAGCCCGCCTCGCGCAGCGCCAGCCAGGCCTGCCAGCTGAGGAACACGCCGACGAGCAGCATCGTCAGCAGCACCAGGGTGCCGCTGCCGCGGGCGGCCCCGCGGAAGATCCGGTCGGCGGGACCGCCCGAGGACCGCAGCCGGCGGCGCGGTTCGGCGGCGTCGGCACCGGGCACCACCTGCCCGCGGAGCTCGGTCAGCGCCCGCCCGTGCAGCTCGCTCATCGCCCGCCCGCCGCCGCGATCCGGGTCTTCGGGGCGAGGCCCTCCTGGGCGTCCGCCTCGTCGGAGGTGTCGGACAGGTGCAGCCTGCGCAGCCGGGGCCGGGTGGACATGCCGCCGGGGAGGTCCGCCACCGGCAGGGCGGCCAGGAAGTGCTCGAGGTTGTACAGGGCCTCCCGCTGGCGCCGGTAGCACCGCGGCGAGACGGCGGCGGGCACGCCGGCCAGGCTCGCCTGCCAGAGCCACATGCCGCGCGGGCCGCTCATGCTCAGCACCCCGTTCAGCGCGGAGGCACCGGTCCGCAGCAGGGCCACGGCGCCGCGGCAGGCCGCCAGGTCCGGGAAGGGGCTCGCGGCCCGGCCCAGCTCGTGGTTGTTGCCCCCGACCAGCCGCCACGTGACCGGCACACCCCCGGCGACGTCCGCGCCGGCACTGGTCGGCACACAGCCGGCACTGGTTGGCACCCAAAGGAACCGCGGACGCGCCATCGACCGTCCCCCCTCACCCCGGCAGGCGCCGAAATCCCGCCACGCCTGACAATCCCCTGACGGACCAGACAGTCCCGGCGAAGGGGGTGACTTCGCTCACAGCAAGTTGAAGGCCGGACGGACCTCGGGTGAACGGACGGAATCCGCGGTGTCAAGGTCGTCGGGGGCGACGGTCGGTGGCCGCGCGGACACGGTGCGCGGCGGCGCTGCCCGTGCTCGCGCGGAGGCGTCGCGTTGCCCACCGGAACGCGCGGAAGGGTCGAGTTGTCCACAGGCCATGGCCCATTCACGCCCCCGCCGCATAACCTGCTGACGCGGGTCACAGCACGACGGGGAGAACGAGGGCGGGGGCGCACAGCCATGGCAGAGGTACAGGTCAGGCCCACCGGGGCGGCGCCCACCGCGCGCCGCGTCCTGGTGGTCGAGGACGATCCGACCATCGGGGACGCGATCGCCGCCCGGCTGAAGGCGGAGGGCTTCGCCGTCCGTACCGCCGGGGACGGTCCGGCGGCGGTGGCCGCGGCGGAGGAGTGGGAGCCGGACCTGCTGGTCCTGGACGTGATGCTGCCCGGTTACGACGGGCTGGAGGTGTGCCGGCGGGTGCAGTCGCGGCGTCCGGTGCCGGTGCTGATGCTCACCGCGCGCGACGACGAGACGGACATGCTGGTGGGCCTCGGCGTGGGCGCCGACGACTACATGACCAAACCCTTCTCGATGCGGGAGCTGGCGGCGCGGGTGCACGTGCTGCTGCGCCGGATGGAGCGGGCCGCCGCCGCTGCCGCCGCGCCCCGTACGACGTCCGTGCTGCGGCTGGGGCGGCTGGAGATCGACCACGCCCAGCGCCGGGTGCGGGTGGCGGGGGCGGACGTACACCTGACTCCGACGGAGTTCGATCTGCTGGTGTGCCTGGCCTGCCGGCCGCGTGCGGTGCTCTCGCGCGAGCAGCTGCTGGTGGAGGTGTGGGACTGGGCGGACGCCTCCGGCACCCGCACGGTGGACAGCCATATCAAGGCCCTGCGCCGCAAGATCGGCGCCGAACGAATCCGCACCGTGCACGGCGTCGGGTACGCCCTGGAGCCGGAGGCGGCATGAGCGCCGGGACGGCAGGCCGGGCCACGGGACCGGGCGGGGGCGGTGCCCCGTGAGCGCACTGAGGCGGCTGTGGGCCGCCCTGCGCCCCATCGACCCCTTCCGCTCGGTGAACGCCGCACTCAGCGGCCTGGTCATCGGGTCGGTGATCATCGCGACGGCGCTGGTGTACGTCTCGATCGCGTCGTCGACCCAGCTGCGGATCGTCACGATCTTCTCCCTGATCGCCTCGCTGCTGCTCACCCAGTTCGTCGGCCAGCGGCTGACCGCCCCGCTGGGCGAGATGACCGAGGTGACCCGCGCCATGGCGCACGGCGACTACACGCGCCGGGTGGGCGCGGGCCGGCGCGACGAGTTCGGCGAGCTGGCGGCCAGCTTCAACCGCATGGCGTCGGACCTGGAGGCCGTGGACCGGCACCGCAAGGAGCTCGTCGCCAACGTCTCGCACGAGCTGCGCACCCCCATCGCCGCCCTGCGCGCCGTCCTGGAGAACGTGGTCGACGGGGTGTCCCGGGCCGACCCGGACACCATGCGCACCGCGCTGAAGCAGACCGAGCGGCTGGGCAGGCTGGTGGAGCAGTTGCTGGACCTGTCCCGGCTGGACAGCGGCGCCGTACCGCTGCGGGCGCGGCGCTTCGAGGTCTGGCCGTATCTCGCGGGTGTTCTGCGCGAAGCGAACATGGCCGCCCAGAGCGGTCCGGCCCACAGCGTCCCGGCGACGCCGGGCGGCGGACTCGCCCGCCGCGACGTGAGCCTGCACCTGGACGTCCAGCCGCCGGAGCTGACGGCGCACGCGGACACCGAGCGGCTCCACCAGGTGGTGGCGAACCTCGTCGACAACGCCATGAAGCACAGCCCGCCGCACGGCCGGGTCACGGTCCGCGCCCGCTCCGGCGCCACGCCCGAGAGCCTCTGTCTGGAGGTGCTGGACGAGGGCCCCGGCATTCCGGCGGACCAGCGGCACCGGGTCTTCGAGCGCTTCACCCGGGGCGCGGCCGAGCCCGCCCGGCAGGGCGGTCCGGACCGCGACGGCGGTACGGGACTGGGGCTGGCGATCGCGCGCTGGGCGGTGGATCTGCACGGCGGGCGCATCGGAGTGGCCGAATCCCCTCGCGGCTGCCGCATACTCGTCACCCTCCCGGGTGAACGCGCGGACGGCTTCTGACGGCGGGGCGGCGCCGCGGTGACGCCCGCCCCGGTCCGCCCGACCTGCTGGGCGCCCGGCGGCGCCTGCCGTAAGGTTGCACCTCAGCGGAAGGGCGCTGACCTGCTGGTCGGCGTCCGACGGACGGGCGATGGCGGGCCGGCTCGGGCTCCCTACGAGGACATCGGCCCCTACTCTGCGTTGCCGGGCGTAGGCAAACCTCATGTGTTTCCCGCCATTCTTCCCGCCCAAACACGTTTTTCGGTGTGACTTAGGCGACTGGACCCGGGTGAGACCTGCAAGGAACCCCTGAGGGGGCGTAGCCTTGTTTTCCGCTGTCCATCACCTATGTGAAGCGGAAGAGGGCGGATCCGGCCGTGTCGCCACAGTCCCCGAATAGTGTCTCGACCGACGAACCCAGCCAGGGGCGTGACCCTGCGACCGCGTTCGGTCCGAACGAGTGGCTCGTAGACGAGATCTATCAGCAGTACCTCCAGGACCCGAACTCGGTCGACCGAGCCTGGTGGGACTTCTTCGCCGATTACAAGCCGAACGCCGCCACCGCGGCCGCCCCGGCCGAGACGTCCGCCGCGGCTCCGGCCGCCGCACCCGCGGTGCAGGCGCCCGCCCCGGTCACCCCGGCGCCGGCCCCGGCCGCCCCGGTGCAGCCCGCCCCGGTGCGGGCCCCGGCCGCCGCGGCCCCCGCGGAGCGCCCGGCCCCGGCGCCGAAGCCCCAGCCGAAGGCCGCCGAGCCGGCGGGCACCGGCCCCGAGATGATCACGCTCAAGGGTCCCTCGGCCGCCGTGGCGAAGAACATGAACGCCTCGCTGGAGATGCCCACGGCCACGTCCGTGCGCGCCGTCCCGGTGAAGCTGCTGTTCGACAACCGCATCGTCATCAACAACCACCTCAAGCGCGCCCGGGGCGGGAAGGTCTCCTTCACCCACCTCATCGGCTACGCCATGGTGCAGGCGATGAAGCTGATGCCGTCGATGAACCACTCCTTCCTGGAGAAGGACGGCAAGCCCACCCTGGTCAAGCCCGAGCACGTGAACCTGGGCCTGGCCATCGACCTGGTGAAGCCCAACGGCGACCGCCAGCTCGTGGTGGCGGCGATCAAGAAGGCCGAGACCCTCGACTTCTTCGAGTTCTGGCAGGCGTACGAGGACATCGTCCGCCGCGCCCGGAACAACAAGCTCACGATGGACGACTTCACCGGGGTGACCTGCTCGCTCACCAACCCCGGCGGCATCGGCACCGTCCACTCCGTGCCCCGTCTGATGCCCGGCCAGTCGGTCATCATGGGCGTCGGCGCGATGGAGTACCCGGCCGAGTTCCAGGGCACCTCCCAGGACACCCTGAACAAGCTGGGCATCTCCAAGGTGATGACCCTCACCTCGACGTACGACCACCGCGTCATCCAGGGCGCCGCGTCCGGCGAGTTCCTGCGGATCGTCGCGAACCTCCTCCTCGGCGAGAACGGGTTCTACGACGACATCTTCCAGGCCCTGCGCATCCCCTACGAGCCGGTCCGCTGGCTCAAGGACATCGACGCGAGCCACGACGACGACGTCACCAAGGCCGCCCGCGTCTTCGAGCTGATCCACTCCTACCGGGTCCGCGGCCACGTCATGGCCGACACCGACCCGCTGGAGTACCGCCAGCGCAAGCACCCCGACCTCGACATCACCGAGCACGGGCTGACGCTCTGGGACCTGGAGCGCGAGTTCGCCGTCGGCGGCTTCGCCGGCAAGTCGATGATGAAGCTCCGCGACATCCTCGGCGTGCTGCGCGACTCGTACTGCCGCACCACCGGCGTCGAGTACATGCACATCCAGGACCCGAAGCAGCGCAAGTGGCTGCAGGAGCGCATCGAGCGCCCGCACACCAAGCCCGAGCGCGAGGAGCAGCTGCGCATCCTGCGCCGGCTGAACGCCGCCGAGGCCTTCGAGACCTTCCTGCAGACGAAGTACGTCGGCCAGAAGCGCTTCTCGCTGGAGGGCGGCGAGTCCGTCATCCCGCTGCTCGACGCCGTGATCGACGCCGCCGCCGAGGCCCGCCTCGACGAGGCCGTCATCGGCATGGCCCACCGCGGCCGCCTCAACGTCCTCGCCAACATCGTGGGCAAGTCGTACGCCCAGATCTTCCGCGAGTTCGAGGGCAACCTGGACCCGCGCTCCATGCACGGCTCCGGCGACGTGAAGTACCACCTGGGCGCCTCCGGCACCTTCACGGGCCTGGACGGCGAGCAGATCAAGGTCTCGCTCACCGCCAACCCCTCGCACCTGGAGGCGGTCGACCCGATCCTGGAGGGCGTCTCCCGCGCCAAGCAGGACATCATCGGCAAGGGCGGCACGGACTTCACCGTCCTGCCGATCGCCCTGCACGGCGACGCGGCCTTCGCCGGCCAGGGCGTCGTGGCCGAGACGCTGAACATGTCGCAGCTGCGCGGCTACCGCACCGGCGGCACGGTCCACGTGGTGATCAACAACCAGGTGGGCTTCACCGCTCCCCCGGAGTCGGCCCGCTCCTCGATGTACGCCACCGACGTGGCCCGCATGATCGAGGCGCCGATCTTCCACGTGAACGGCGACGACCCGGAGGCCGTGGTCCGCGTGGCCCGCCTCGCCTTCGAGTTCCGCCAGGCGTTCAACAAGGACGTCGTCATCGACCTCATCTGCTACCGGCGCCGCGGACACAACGAGTCCGACAACCCGGAGTTCACCAACCCGCAGATGTACTCGCTGATCGACAAGAAGCGCTCGGTGCGCAAGCTCTACACCGAGTCCCTGATCGGCCGCGGCGACATCACCATGGAAGAGGCGGAGCAGGCGCTCCAGGACTTCCAGGGCCAGCTGGAGAAGGTCTTCACCGAGGTCCGCGACGCCTCCGAGGCGCCCGCCGCCGTGCAGGTCCCGCCGGCGCTCCCGGAGTTCCCGGTCACGGTGGACACCGCGATCTCGCAGGAGGTCGTCAAGCGGATCGCCGAGTCCCAGGTGAACATCCCCGACGGCGTCACCGTGCACCGCCGGCTGCAGCCACAGCTGCAGCGCCGCGCGGCGATGGTCGAGGACGGCACCATCGACTGGGGCATGGGCGAGACCCTCGCCATCGGCTCCCTGCTGCTGGAGGGCACCCCGGTGCGCCTGGCGGGCCAGGACTCCCGCCGCGGCACCTTCGGCCAGCGCCACGCGGTGCTGGTGGACCAGGTGACCGGCGAGGACTACACCCCGCTGAACTACCTGGCCGACGGCCAGGCCCGCTACAACGTCTACGACTCCCTCCTCTCCGAGTACGCGGCGATGGGCTTCGAGTACGGCTACTCGCTGGCCCGCCCCGAGTCGCTCGTGATGTGGGAGGCGCAGTTCGGCGACTTCGTCAACGGCGCGCAGACGGTGGTGGACGAGTTCATCTCCTCCGCCGAGCAGAAGTGGGGCCAGACCTCCGGCGTCACGCTGCTGCTGCCGCACGGCTACGAGGGCCAGGGCCCGGACCACTCCTCGGCCCGTATCGAGCGCTTCCTGCAGCTGTGCGCGCAGAACAACATGACGGTCGCGATGCCCTCGCTCCCGTCGAACTACTTCCACCTCCTGCGCTGGCAGGTGCACAACCCGCACCACAAGCCGCTCATCGTCTTCACCCCGAAGTCGATGCTGCGTCTGAAGGCCGCGGCGTCGAAGGCGGATGAGTTCACCACCGGCGGCTTCCAGCCGGTGATCGGCGACTCGTCGGTCGACCCGGCCGCCGTCCGCAAGGTCGTCTTCTGCTCCGGCAAGGTCTACTACGACCTCGACGCCGAGCGTCAGAAGCGCGGCGTGCAGGACACGGCGATCATCCGCATCGAGCGCCTCTACCCGCTCCCGGCGGAGGAGATCCAGGCCAAGCTGGCGAAGTACTCGAACGCCGAGAAGTTCGTCTGGGCCCAGGAGGAGCCGGCCAACCAGGGCGCCTGGCCGTTCATCGCCCTGAACCTGATCGACCACCTCGACCTGGTCCTCGGCTCCCAGCCGGCCCCGTCCGGCGACCGCCTCCACCGCGTCTCCCGCCCGGCGTCCTCGTCGCCGGCGGTGGGCTCGGCAAAGCGCCACCAGGCACAGCAGGCGACGCTGGCGGCGGAGGTCTTCGACCTCTGAGCCTGCGCCGGGCCGCGATGCCGACCCGGGTGCGGGCCGGGCTGTAGTTCACGGCGTTCTCCACCAGGTTCCCGAGCGCCGCGGCGAGC
>NZ_JBFAXR010000166.1:0-16083 GCF_040680895.1 Streptomyces sp. NPDC051940
GCACCCGGCAATCCAGCGGCGCTTCCTTCGCCACCGGCCTCAACGACGCGTTTCTCGCAGCGGGCGCCGTCACCGTGGCCACCGCCGTGTTCATTCGTCACGTACGTGCTGTCGGACGGGGCCACCGACCACTTCGTCCCGGCGGGCGGCGCCTGGTAGTCCGGGAGCCCGGTCAGGCCGTCCGTCTGGTCGATGAGCTTCGCCTGTACGGTCCCGGTCCCCGCGAAGGTCAGCACCACCTCGATGCCGTCCGCGGGCAGGTTGTGGAAGCCGAAGCCCCAGCCCCAGGTGCCGCCGGGCCCCCACGGGTCCACGTCGACCGGCGCCTCGCGGCCGTCGATGCTCGCCCGCACCAGACGCGGCCCGTCGTCCGCCAGATGGAACCACAGGACCGGCGCCCGGCGCGGGGAGCTGAGGCGCAGCCGCACGGTCCGCCCGTCGCCGCTCACCTCGTTCTGCGTGACCGACAGCTCCGGGGCGGCGAGGTCCGCGGCCTTCGCGGGGCCGGTGAGGTAGTCGGAGAAGAGCGGGCCGGTGAGCGGCGGCAGGTCCGGCTCCATCGGCTCGCGCTCGGTGGTGACGTACGCCTTGGACCAGTCGTTGGGCTCCGGATCGGCCGACACCCAGCGCGCCTTGCCGGTGTCGGCGTCGAGGGCGTAGGCCAGGCTGGTCAGCTTCGGCCGGGTCTCGTCCAGCGGGTCCACGGCCAGCCCGACCGCGAACAGCGAGAGCGCGACGGCGCCCGCGACGGCCGTGGTCAGCCGCGGGAACTTCGGTACGAGCAGCTCCAGCAGCGGCACCGCCGGCACGGCCAGCAGCACGATGAGCAGGACGGGCGCGAGCCCCAGCCGTACCCCGAGCGCCGGATAGAGCAGGGCGACGATCGGCACCGCCAGCACGGCGGTGACCGTCGCCCCGAACCCGATGGCGAGCGGCCACCACCCGGGCTTCTTCAGAGCCGCGATCAGACAGCCGGCGCCGGCCGTGAACAGCACGGGCAGGGTGAACAGATACGAGGCTCCGGGAGCGGCGAAGGCGGTCACCGTGCCGAGGAGCGCCAGCCAGGTGAGTCCGGCGCCGAGGAGCGGCACCGGACCGAGTCGGCGCCGGAACACCAGGTACCACGCCGAGACGACCGTGATCCCGAGGACGCTCAACGCCGCCCGGAACCAGCCCGGTTCGTACGTGTCGCCGAGCAGGAACGTCCCGTACTCCGGGCGGGCGCCCACCCAGACCAGCCACAGCGCCAGCGCGAGCAGCGGGGCGAGGACGAGCGGGGCCAGGAAGGACAGCAGCGCCCACAGATAGCTCCGGATCCGCACCCGGACCAGGTACAGCCCGCCGGCCAGCCCCGCCACCGCGGCCGCCAGGAGCGGCAGCACCAGCCAGTCGGGATACGCCACCAGCGTGAACGGCAGCCAGAAGAAGGTGTCCGAGCCCTGGTCGAGGCTGCCCAGGTCGGCGTCGCCGAGGCTGCGGACCAGGGTGAGGTTCTGCGCCCCGTACGTCTGGACGGTCGACGGGCGCACGCGGGCGAGCGAGTCGGCGCCGGAGTCGTAGTAGGGCGAGCTGTCGAGGTAGGCGAAGTTCAGTCCGGTGAAGCCGTCGTCGCTCCACTCGGTGAAGTTGCTGTCGTTGGGGAGGCGGCGGTAGACCTCGGCGGCCAGCGAGAAGCCCAGCGGCTGGCGGACCTCGGCCAGATGTCCGATCACCCCGGCGTTGCCGGTGGAGGTCTGGAACATCACCGGCGGTCCGCTCGCGCCGCGGACCTCGAGGTTGAGGACCACCGAGTGGTCCTTGTCCGGCTTCTCGGTGTCCAGGAAGTGGCGGATGCCGAGCAGGCCCACCTCTTCGGCGTCGGTGAAGACGAACGCCACGTCGTTCTTCAGCTTCGGGCCCTCGGTGAGCGCCCGGGCGACCTCGACCAGTCCGGCGACGTTCACGCCGTTGTCGTTGGCGCCGGGGTTCTTGCGGACCGAGTCGTAGTGGGCGTCGAGGTAGACCGTGCCGTCGCCACCCGTGCCCGGGAGTTCGGCGACCAGGGTGGAGACGCGGCCGGCGGGGAACGGGGAGCCGTTCCAGGCGTTGACGGCGGTGCCCTCGACCAGACGGGTGCGCAGTCCGAGCTTCGTCATCTCCGCCCGCAGGTAGTCGCGCACCTCGTCGTGCGCCTCACTGCCTATGGGGTGCGGCCGGGCGGATATCCGTTCCAGCTGGGTCATCGCCCTGGCCGCGGAGAACTTCTCCGCCGGAGCGCCGGAACCGGCCGCTCCGACCGGGCGCATGGAGATCATGAGGGCGGTGCCGACGGCCAGCAGAACGAGTAACGCGCACAAGCCGGCCGGCACGGGGCGACGGGGGAGGGCGAATCGCATTCGGCGAGTATAGGGACTGGAGATCGCTGACATGATGACGGCATGACAACGGTTATCAAGGCGTTCCGGCGCTGGGCGCGGGAGGCTCCGGACGCGGTCGCGGTGACCGGGTCGGCCGGCGCCGCGGAGGTCTCCTACGGTGAACTCGACCGCTGGTCGGACCGGTTGGCGGAGCGGCTGACCGCGGGGGCGGGAGTCGCCCGCGGCGACCGGGTGGCGGTGTGCCTGCCCCGTTCCGCGGGCCTCGTCGCCGCGCTGCTGGGTGTGCTGAAGGCCGGCGCCGCGTATGTGCCGGTCGACGCCGGGGAGCCCGCGCGCCGGCTGGCGGACGTGCTCGCGGACGCCGGTGTACGGGTGGCGGTGACGGACGCGGACACCGCGGGGCGGTTCGCGGGTCTCGACGTGGCCACGGTGGGCGCCGAGTTCGCGGGCCTCGAAGTGACCACGACCGGCGCCGGGTTCGCGGACGCGCCGCCCGTCCCCGCGCCGCCCGGCGTGGACGCGGGCGACCCGGCGTATCTGATGTTCACCTCCGGCTCCACCGGCCTGCCCAAGGCCGTCGTCGTCCGGCACGGCAACATCACCAATCTGGTGACCGAGCCCAACTACGTGGACCTCGGCCCCTCCGACCGCGTCCTGCAACTGGCCCCGGTCACCTTCGACGCGGCGACCTTCGAGATCTGGGGCGCGCTGCTCAACGGCGCGCGCCTCGTGCTGGCCCCGCCGCGGCAGGTCCACCCCGAGGAACTGGGCGGGCTGCTGCGGGACTCGGGGATCACCGTGCTGTGGCTGACCGCAGCCCTCTTCCACCGCCAGATCGACGCGGACGTCACCGCGTTCGCCGGGCTGCGGACCGTGCTCGCCGGCGGCGACGTGCTGTCGGTGGCGCACCTCGACGCCCTGCGCGAGGCCGTGCCGGGTCTGCAGATCGTGAACGGCTACGGGCCCACGGAGACCACGACGTTCGCCTGCTGCCACCGCGTCGGCGCCGACGAGGACCTGGGCACCGCCGTCCCGATCGGCCGCCCGCTGCAGAACGTGACGGTCACGATCGTCGACGAGCACGGGCAGCCGGTGCCGGACGGCACCCCGGGTGAGCTGTGGATCGGCGGCGCCGGGGTGTCCGGGGGCTACTGGCGGCGGCCGGAGCTGACGGCGGAGCGGTTCGTCCGGGGGACGTGGAGCGGGGCGCGCGGCGTCCACTACCGCAGCGGCGACCGGGCCCGGCGCCGCGCCGACGGGGTGGTCGAGTTCCTGGGCCGGGTCGACGACCAGTTCAAGCTGCGCGGCTTCCGCGTCGAGCCCGGCGAGGTGGAGAACGTACTCACCCGGCACCCGCAGGTGCGGGGCGCGGCGGTGGGTCTGCGCGAGAGCCACACCGGCGAACGGCGGCTCGTGGCCTGGATCGTGCATCCGGGCGGGCCGCTGGACCGCCGCGCGGTACGCGCGTACGTACGGGAGCGGCTCCCCGAGTACATGGTCCCCGCGGCGTTCGTCTCGGTGGACGAACTGCCCGTCACCGCCAACGGGAAGGTGGACCGCAAGGCGCTGCCCGCCCCGGACTGGAGGTCGCGGTCGATCTACGTCTGAGCGATTCCCCGCCGGGGGTCACGGAGCCCGCGTGAACGCCACCGCGGCTCCGTACCCGGGCGGGCACGGCACGTCGCGCAGCGTCCACGGCGCGGGCAGCGGCGCCGGGGACGGACCCGCGCCCACGTGGTCCAGGGCCACCGAGCGGACGACGCCCGCGCCGAGTCCCTTGAGATACGCCTCCTTGCGCACCCAGACGCGGGTGAACGCCGCCACCCGCTCCCGCTCCGGGAGGGCGGTCAGCTCCGCCTGCTCCGCCGGATGCAGCGCCGTGACGAGATCCGCGACCACCGGCGGCGCCGGGAACGCCTCGACGTCCACGCCCAGCGGCGCGCCGGCCAGCCCGACGAGCGCCAACTCCCCGCTGTGCGACAGGGAGAAGTGCACGCCGCCTGCCCCGCCCGCGACCCGCGGCCGCCCGTGCGGGGCCCCGCAGGACACACACGGCTCCCGTTCGAAGACGACGTCCTCGGGCGGTACGCCGAGCCGCTCCCCGAGCACCCGGCGCAGGGTGACGTGCGCGGCCAGATAGGTCCGCCGGTCGGCCTCCCGCCGCAACGACCGCAGCCGGGCCCCCTCCTGGGCGTCCAGCAGCTCCGCGCCCTCGCCGCCGGCCGGCCCCGACGAGGGGACGAGCCACAGCGCCGGCTCCCCCGCGCCTACCGTCACGGCCGGATCGTACAACGGCGGCCGGGCGCCCCAAAGGAGCGGATCAGGCGCCCCAGACCCGCTCGGCGTACGCGACGAAGTTGCCGCCCATCACCTTCGCGATCCGCTCGTCCGACCAGCCGCGCTCCTCCAGCAGGCGGATCAGCTTGCGGAACTGGTCGGCGCCCCGCAGGTCGACCACGAACGGCATCGTGTCGGCCCGCTCCCCCGCCGCCGCGACACCCGCCTCGGCGCGCGCCGCCGTGTGCCCGGCGAGTTCCTCGCGGTAGGCGTCCAGATCGTCGATCGCGGTGACGGGGCCGTCGGTGCCGATGCCGACGTGGTCCTCGCCGCACACGTCGACCGCGTGCACCAGGTGGTCGACGACGTCGGTGGCGCGCGGATGGCCGGAGCCGGTGAGGAAGGGCATGAAGTAGATGCCCACGAAGCCACCGGTGTCGGCCACCAGGCGCAGCTCGTCGTCGGTCTTGTTGCGGGGGAGGTCGCACAGCGCGCGGCAGCCCGTGTGGTTGACCGACACCGGCTGCCGGGACAGCGCCGCGGCCTCCAGACAGGTCTGCTCGCCGCTGTGGGAGAGGTCGACCATGAGGCGGTGCTCGTTCAGCACGTACACCAGATCGCGGCCGAAGGGCGTCAGGCCGCGGTTCTCCGGGGCCATGGCGCCGTCGCCGATGTGGTTGGCCTGGTTGTACGTCAGCTGCACCACGCGGACGCCGAGTTCGGCGAAGGTGGCGACGCGGGTCAGGTCGTCGCCGACGGCGACGGCGTTCTGGAAGCCGTAGATGACGCCGACGCGGTCCTCGTCGCGGGCGCGGCGGATGTCGGCGGCGCTGCGGACCGCCAGGAGGTGGTCCGGGTGGGCGCCGACGATGCCGTCCCAGGTCCGGATCTCCTCGAGCGTGTGCTCGTACGGCTCGAAGTCACCCATCACATAGCCGAGGGTGATGTTCACCGCCGTCAGGCCGGAGCTCTTCGCGTCCGCGAGCGCGCGGGCGTCGATCGCCAGGTCGGCGGCGGTGTGCACCAGTCCGCCGCCGGTGTGCTCGCCGGAGACGTTGGGGTTCTCCAGTCCGCCGAGGGCGTTGACGATCAGCGGGGTGCCGGGCATGCGGGGGCCTTTCGGTCAGGGGCGGTCGTGGCGCCGGCCGCGCTTGACGACGTACTCGATCGTCCGCAGCCGGGTGATGTCCGTGAGCGGGTCCTCGGCGAGGACCACGAAGTCGGCGAGCTTCCCCGCCTCGAGCGAACCCCGCTCCGCCTCGGCGCCCATGCTGCGCGCGCCGACGAGGGTGGCGCTGTGCAGGACCTGCTCGGCGGGGATGCCGCACTCCCGGACCAGGAAGGCGAGTTCGTGGTGGAGCGGCGGCCAGGGGTCGGCGGCGTCGGGGTCGCGGTCGGTGCCGGTGGCCAGGGCCACACCGGCCCGGTACGCCTGGGCGGTGAGGGCGGCGGCCAGCTCGCTGTTGCGACGGGCGGCGGCGGCCGCGTCCGCGTCGTCCGCCTCCTCGGCGGCGTACGCCCACATGCCGGCGGTGGCGTCCAGGATCGTGCCGCGGCGGCGCATGTCCGCGAACAGCCCGTCCATCACCGGGTCGGTCCCCGAGGCGAACCGGGCGTGGTCGACGGGGGGCTTGTCCCGGTACGTCGTGAGCGGCCGGCCGGCCGCCTGGTGCACGAGCAGCGTGACGTGGGAGACGCTGTCCACGCCGGCCCCGATCACCTCGGCCGGGGTGGCGGGGAACACCGCGGCGTGCGCCCAGACGGGGACGCCCTGGCGGTGGGCCTCGGCGGTGATCGCGGCGACGAGGTCGCCGGGGAGGTTCGCGTACACCTTGATCGCCGTGGCGAAGGTGCCGCGGGCCATCGCCACGGCCAGCGGCAGGTCCGTCTCCGGGGTGACCGCCTGCATCCACGGGGTCTCCCCCGGGGTGGCGCCCTGGGCGACCTGCCAGGTCCGCGGGTCGTCGAAGAACGTCGGCCCGGCCATCAGCGCCGCGTAGTGGATGTCCGGCGCGGCGATCTCGCCGACGCGCGCTGCGCGGGCGAGGTCGGCGACCTGGCGCAGGTCGTCCGCCATGTCGCGGGTGGCGGTCACCCCGCCGAGCAGGTCGCGGCGGAGCACCGCCTCGGCCAGCGGGCGGTCGGGCGGGGTGGCGATGTGCTGGTGGGAGTCGATGAGGCCGGGGATGACATGGCGGCCGGCGAGGTCGACGACGGCCGCGCCCGGGTGGTCGGCGTCCGCGACCTCGGCGTCGGGCGCGATCCGCACGACGCGCTCGCCGTCGACGACCAGCGTGGTGCCGGGGCGGGCCGGGGAGCCGGTGCCGTCGAAGACGGTGGCGCCGCGGTAGAGGGTCGCCTTCCCGGCGGGGGCGGGCGCGAAGGGCTGGGGCGCTCCGGCGGGGGCGGGCGCGGGGAGCGGGGGCGCTCCGGCGGCTTCGCTGCTCACACTCTCTCCGCTTCCCTGGATCTGTTTCATCTGATGTAATCATCAGTACGTCTGGTGAAACACGTGGCACCCTAACCCACCCGCCCAAGGAAGGTGAAGGCCCATGGCCGCCTCAGCCACCTCCGCGGTGGACAAGGCCCTCGATCTCGTGGAGGCCGTCACCCGGTCCCCGCACCCGCCCCGGCTCAGCGAACTCGCCGACGGCCTGGGCCTGCACCGCGCCACGGCCTACCGGGTGCTGGTGGACCTGGGCCGCCGGGGCTGGGTGCTGCGCCTGGGCGACCGCTATCTGCCCGGGCCCGTGCTGCTGCAGCTGACGGCGGGAGCCGCCGCGCGCTCACTGGCCGCGCTGGCGCGTCCGGTGCTCGAGGACCTGTCCGCGCGGACCGGGCTGATGGTCAACCTCCAGGTGCCGGCCGGCGACCGCTCGCGCGTCGTCGACGTGGTGCGGCCCGACCGGCTCGCCATGCTCAGCGATCTGCGCGACGAGCTGCTGCCCCTCCACCGCTTCGCGGGCCCGCTGGCCCTGGTCGCCGCACTCGGCGAGGCCGAGCGTGAGCCGTTCCTGCGGGCCGCCGAGGCCCAGGGCCACCCGCTGGACGGCCCCGGCGGGCTGCGGGCCGAGCTGGCGCGTACGGCCCGGACCGGGCACGCCGTGCAGCGGGAACGGGCCCAGCAGCTGGTGGCGTCGGCGTCCCGCGCGCTCACCGCGCCGGGCGGCGCGCCGGTCTGCGCGCTGACGCTGGTGGGCCCCTCCGCGGAGTTCGCCGATCCCCGACTCGCCGGTCTGCTGCGGGAGCTGGACCGGGGCGCGGAGGAACTCCGGCGCGTCCTGGGCGCGATCGGCGGTACCCCATGACCCTGCACTTCGACGAACCCGGTGACAACTGATGCGCGACACCCTCATCCTCGGCCACGAGGCCACCCGCGCCGCCCTGGCCCCGGCGGCGGTCACCGAGGCGGTGACCACCGCGCTGATCGCGATCGCCGACGGCACGGTGTCGGCCCCGCCGCGGATCGCCGCGTTCGCGCCCGCGGGACTGCTCGGGGCGATGCCCGCGTACGTCCCCGGGCTCGGGCTGTCCGCCAAGCTCGTCTCCGTCTTCGACGACCCGGAGCATCCGGGCCGCAGCGCCCACCAGGGCGTGGTGGCCCTGTTCGACGAGCACAACGGCTCGCTGCTGGCCCTGCTCGACGGGGAGTCCGTGACAGCGGTCCGCACCGCGGCCTGCGCGACCGTCGCGATGCGGGCGCTCGCCCGCCCCGGGCCGCGCCGGATCACGGTCATCGGCACGGGCGTGCAGGCCACGGCCCAGCTCGCGCTGCTGGCGGCGCTCGGCACCACCGCCGAGGTCACCGTCGCGGGGCGCGACGAGGGCCGCGCGCGGGCCGCCGCCCAGGCGTTCCCGGGCGCGCGGACGGCAACGGTACGGGAGGCCGTGGACGGGGCCGACGTCGTCTTCTGCTGCACGGCGACGCGCACCCCCGTCCTCGCGTACGACTGGCTCGCGCCCGGCGCGCACGTCAGCTCGGTCGGGGGCTTCGACGGCTGCGAACTCGACGCCGGGACGGTCCGGGCCGGCTCGGTCTTCGTCGAGTGGCCGGGCGCGGTCACCTCCCCGCCCCCGGCCGGCGCCGACGAGCTCCAGGGCCTGCCGGAGGGCGGCGCCACGCTGATCGGCGACGTGCTGGCCGGACGCCACCCGGGCCGTCGTACGGACGGGGAGACGACGGTGTTCAAGTCCACCGGCCACGCGGCGCTCGACACCGCGGCGGCGGCCGTGGTGTACCGGACGCACGCGCCGAGTTAGGGGTCACGTCCGGCCGGCGGCCGCCCACCGTACGGCCGCCGGCATCGCCGCGCCCGCCGCGGTGAACACGGCCGCCAGGAACGCCCAGCCCGCGAGGCCGTGGGCGACCGCCGTGGCGGTGACGACGGCCGGGCCCAGGGTCAGGGCCGCCACCTTGCCGGCGTTGAAGACACCCTGGTACTCGCCGATGGCTCGCGGGTCCGCCAGGTCGTATCCGAGCAGCCAACTGCCCGCCTCGGACAGCACCTCGCCGAGGACCTGCAGTGCCACGCCGGCGAGCAGGACCAGCGCCGCCGCCCAGCCGGGCAGTCCGTGCGCGGCCGCGAAGACGAGGCACGCGACGGCGAGCAGCAGGCCCGCCCGGCGGCAGGCGCGGGCGGCGGACCGCGGATCGCGGGTGACGCGGGTGGCCCGCACCTGGAGGGCCACGACGAGCACGGTGTTGAGGACCATCGTGGCGGCGACCAGCGCCCGCGGGGCGTCGGTGTGCTGGACGATCCACAACGGGAGGCCGACGTTGAGCACCGCGAACTGCAGCGCCATCAGGCCGCCCAGCGCGGTCACGGCGAGGAACGGCACGTCGCGCAGGGCGCGTCGGCGCTTCGTGTCACCGGGCCCGGCGGCGGGCGCCTCTCCCCCGGGCTCCTCCGGGTCGCGGTCGGCCACCAGCGGGATGCCCGGCAGCAGGGCCGCCGCGGCCGCGAACGTCAGCGCGTTCACGAGGATCACCACGACGTACCCGCCCCGCGTGTCCGCCTGCAGGGCCAGCGCCGCGCACGCGGCGCCCGCGCCGAAGCCGACGTTCGCCACCGCCCGCAGATAGCCCCGCCCCGCCATCCGCGTCTCGGCCGGCAGCGCCTCGGCGTACAGCGCGCCCGTCGCCGTCCCCGCGGCTTCTACGAGCGCCGTCTCGACGCAGACGAGCACCAGGAACGCGGGGAAGCTGTCCACCTGCGTGTACGCCGCCATGCCGACGGCCTCCAGCACGAAGAGCACGCCCAGCACCCGCCGGCTGCCCCACCGGTCCGCCGCCCGGCCGGCGGGAACGCTCGCGACGACGCCGCACACCCCGCCGACGGTGAGGCCGAGGCCCACCTGGCCGGCGCCGAGTCCCACCACCCGCGTGAAGTACAGGGCGCTGACGGTCAGATACATGCCCGTACCGAGCATGTTGACCAGCACCATCCAGGTCAGTCTGCGTACGGCGGGATCGGGGTGCAGCAGGCGCCGGACGCCCGGTGCGGGAGCAGTCGTCGTGGTAGTCATGGTGCCGATCACAGTGCGGTTCCCCGCCGCGGTGAAGACATTTAGTGTGGCGCTCAATGAGCACGCACACGCACCACCTGCACCCGGTCGCGAAGACCACCGTCCGCTTCCGCCTGGGCCTCGCCGATCTGGCGGCCACCTCGTTCGCCTGCTCGGCGCTGCAGGAGACGGTGCTCAGCCTGCGCATGTGGGGGGAGTCGGCGCAGTTCGCCGAGCAGCTCCCCTGGTTCGACCGGATCCGGCCGGAGTTCCAGGCCCTCCGCCACCGCGACCTGCTGCTGGCGCTGGCGAGCCGGCACCACTACCTCCCCGACTTCCTCACCCCGCGTCCCGCGACCGCCTGGCCCGACGTCGCGAAGGAGCTCGCCGCGGTGCGCGCGACGCCCCCGGAGCTCGTCCGGCCGGACCTGGAGCGGACGTTCCTGCCCCGCGAGGGCGCGCTGCCGGAACTGCTCGAGACGGGACTCTCCGATCCGGTGGCGCTGCTCGGCCGGATCGCGGACGGCCTGCAGGAGTACTGGGACCGCTGTCTGGCACCCGGCTGGTGGCCGCGGGCCCGCTCCGTCCTCCAGGCGGACCTCGTCCACCGCGCGCGCCGCCTCGCCGAGTGCGGGGCGGACGGCCTCTTCGCCGACCTCGACCACCGGGTGAGCTGGCACGACGGCGTGCTCACCCTCCGGTTCGGCGGACCGGCGGGGCCCGGCACGGACGTGGAGGTGGCCGGGCGCGGGCTGGTGCTCGTACCGACGCTCTTCGCGCGTGCCGCGAACACCCTGATCACGCCGGGACCGGCCCCGGTCCTGCTGTACCCGGCCCGGGGCCGCGCCACGATGGGCGAGTCCCCCGACCCGCCGCCCACCACCCAGGCGCTGCGACGCCTGCTCGGCGCCCCGCGCGCCCGGCTCCTGGGGCTGCTGGCGGAGCCCGCCTCCACCACGGAGCTGGCCCGCCGCCTGGACGTCACCCCCAGCGCGGTGAGCCAGCACCTCGCGGTCCTGCGCGGCGCCCGGCTGGTCAACCGCGCCCGGCACGGCGGGGTGGTGCTGTACGCCCGCAGCGCGCTGGGTGAGGAACTCTGCGCCTGACGGGGGCGCCCGGCCGACCCGCCTACCCGCCGACCGGATAGCGGTAGACCGTGGACTGCCGGACCTGGAAGCCGAGCCGTTCGTACAGCCGGTTGGCCGCCGCGCGGTCCGGCCGGGAGGTGAGGTCCACCGTCCGCGCGCCCGCCTCCCGGGCGATCCGCAGGGCCTCCTCGGTGAGCAGCCCCGCGACGCCCTGCCCGCGGGCCGCGCTGTCGACGACCACGTCCTCGACACGGCCCCGCAGGCCGGCCGGCAGCGGCAGCAGCACCAGCGTCAGGGTGCCGACGATCGCGTCGCCCGCCCGCGCGACGAGCACCGTGTTGGCGTCGCACGCCACCATCCGTTCGACGGCCTCGCGGTCGAGCGGCTCGGCCGTGGAGGACAGCTGCGGCAGCAACCTGGCGAAGGCGTCGACGAGCTCGTCACTCGCCTCCCGGGCGATCTCCACGTGGATGTCCATGCCAGGAGCGTATCCGCTCGTGCGACGCCCCCGGATCGCCGCCCGGTTCACACCGTGAGGCGGTCCATCGCCAGGCTCGCGAGCAGCGCGGCGGCGTCCGGGAGGACGGAGTCGTCGAACCGGGCGTCGGGCGAGTGGTTGTAGGCGGCGCTGAACGGATCGCGGTCCGGCGGGCACGCGCCCAGCATCAGATAGGCGGACGGGACGAGTTCGCCGAGGACGCCGAAGTCCTCGGACCCCATGATCGGATGGGGCATCTCCACGTACCGGTCGTCCCCCACCAGTCGCCGTGCCGTCCGCTCCGCGAAGGCGGTCTCCGCCGGGTCGTTGACGGTCACCGGGTAGCCGTCGCGGTAGTCCGCCGTCGCCGTGAGACCGTGCGCGGCCGCGATGCCGTGCACCACGCGCTGCGACTCCTCCCGTACCCGCTCGCGGGCCTCGGCGGAGAAGGTCCGCACGGTCGCGGAGAAGACCGCCGTGTCCGGGATGACGTTGTCGGCCGATCCGGCATGGAAGCTGCCGACGGTCAGCACCAGCGGGTCGAACGCGTCGAAGCGCCGCGTCGCCATCGTCTGCAGGGCGACGACCGCCTCGCACGCGGCGGGGATCGGGTCCAGGGCGGTGTGCGGCATCGAACCGTGGCCGCCGCGCCCGCGCATGGTGACCACGAGTTCGTCCGCGGCCGCCAGCACCGGCCCGGGCTTGGTCGCGACCCAGCCGCCGGGCAGCAGCGCGGCGCCGACGTGCAGGGCGTACGCGGCGACCACCCGTCTGCCGGCAGCGTCGAGCACGCCCTCGTCGACCATGAGCCGGGCGCCGCCCTCCCCCTCCTCGCCGGGCTGGAACATGAACACGACGTCACCGGCCAGTTCGGCCCTGCGCTCGGCCAGCAGCCGCGCCGCGCCCACCAGGGCGGCGGTGTGCAGATCGTGTCCGCAGGCGTGCATGGCCCCCGGAATCCGGGAGGCGTACGGCAGCCCCTCGGCCTCCTGCACGGGCAGCGCGTCCATGTCCGCGCGCAGCAGCACCGCGGGCCCCGGACGTCCGCCGCGCAGCACGGCGACGACGGAGCTGAGCCGCTTGCCGAGGGTGAGCTCCAGCCCCAGCCCCTCCAGCGCGGCCAGCACCCGGGCCTGGGTGAGCGGCAGTTCGAGGCCGATCTCCGGCTCCTGGTGCAGGGCGCGCCGCAGCTCCACCAGCTCGGAGCGGATGGCGGCGGCGGACTCCGACAGGGTGGTCATCGTGTCTCCTTGGTGGCGGTTCGGGTACTTCAGGAATGAGGGAGCGCCTCACGCGGCCTCGGCGACCGGCTCGGCCGCGGCCCCGCGCCCGCGTGTCCGGCCCGCGCCGCGCAGCGCCAGCGCCACGGGCACGCCCACGGCGCTGAGGACCGCGCACGAGGCCCACACCGTGACGTACGCGCCCTCCAGCGGAACGTCCGCCCGCAGCAGCATCGTGTCCAGGACCGCGGCGCCCGCCGCGCCGGTCGCGGCGCCGGCCAGGGTCTTGAGGGTGTTGTAGACGCCGGTGCCCACCCCGGTGTGCTCCGCCGGCAGCCGGCGCATCAGCAGCGCGGGCAGCAGGCTCAGCCCGAGCCCGCCGCCGTATCCGGCGATCAGGCTCGGCAGGACGAAGGCCGCCGCGCCGGTGTGGTGCAGCGTGATCGCGCCGTAGCCGGCCGCCCCGGCCGCGAACGCCGCGGTCAGCACGGCGCGTTCGCCGAAGCGGCGCCCCAGCCGGTGCGCGGTAAGCGAGCCCAGCAGCGCGCCCGCCACCGCGGGCAGGGTCAGCAGCCCCAGCAGGCCGCTGTCGGCGTCGAGCCCGTAGCCGGCCCTCGCCGGATCGGCCGCCTGGAAGCTCAGGGTGGCGGACTGGGCCCCGTACAGCACGCAGCCGAGCAGGAAGCTCAGCGCGAACACGGGGGCGGTCGCCCGGCCGGCCAGCACCCGCAGGTCCAGCAGCGGTGATACGGCGCGCAGTTCGTGCCGTACGAACAGACCGAGCAGCAGCACCGCCCCTGCCAGCAGCCCCAGCACACCGGCCGCCCCGAGGCCGGCCCCGCTGACCGAGCCGAACAGCAGGCCGAGCCCCAGGGAGAGCAGCGCCGCGCCCTGCCAGTCGATCGCGCCCCGGGCCCGGGTGCCGGACTCCGGCACGCCGCGCGACACCAGCAGCAGCCCGAGCAGGGGCAGTACGGCCAGCCCGTACAGCAGCGGCCGCAGTCCGCCGCCGTCCGTGCCCGGCAGTCCGACCGCCACCGCGCCGACGATGCTGCCGAGGGTGAGGGACCCCACCAGCAGGCCCACCGCGCGCCCGCCCCGGTCGGGGCCGAGCGCGTCGCGGACGATGGCGAACTCCAGCGGCAGCCAGCAGGCGAGGAAGCCCGCGAGCGCCCGCCCGGCGAGCAGCACGGGCAGCGACTGGGCGAGCGCGGTGAGGAGGAAGCCCGCGAAGGTCAGTACGAGGGTGATCCGCAGCCAGCGCCGGTGGCCGAGCAGGTCCCCGAGCCGGGAGGTCACGGGCACGGCGATGCCGGAGACCAGGAACTCCAGGCCGGTGGCCAGCGACTGGTCCGCCGCCCCGAGACGCAGCCGGTCGGCCAGATCGGGCAGCAGGACGGGGAACCCGCCCTGCAGGATCCCGCTGCCGAACTCCACCAGCACCAGCAGTGCGACGATTCGTGCCGGGCGGGACATGGGCGACTCCCCGTACGTGCCATGAGGCGGCGGAAACATGCGGACCATGAGGTGGCGGGAACATGCGTGCCGTGAAGTGGCGGGAACATGCGTGCCATGAGGTGTGGCGGAAACAATGGCTAACCTCTGGCCCTGTGGAAGCGCACTGCAAGAATCGGCCTCAGCACACCGCGTGCCGCACGGATCGGCCACGACCGGGAACCCCGGACCGGCCATGACCGACGAACTCGACCTCGCGCTCGTCGACGCCCTGCGCGTCGCCCCGCGCGCCCCCTGGTCCCTGCTCGCCGGGCCGCTGGGCGTCGACCCGGCCACGCTGTCGCGCCGCTGGGCCCGGCTGACGGCGGCCGGCGACGCGTGGGTGACCTGCTATCCCTCGCCGGAGCGCCTCGGTACGGGCCTGGCCGCGCTGGTCGAGGTCGAGTGCCGGGCGGGCGAGGTGACCGCCGCCGCGGCGCGGCTCGCCGAGGAGCCCTGGGCGGCGACCGTGCAGATCGTCACGGGCGGCACGGACCTGCTCCTCACGGTCGCGGCGTACGGGCCGGAGGAGCTGGCGCGCTGCCTGCTGGAGCGGCTGGCCGCCGTCCCGGGCGTGCTGCGCAGCCGCACCTCACCGGTGCAGCGGATGCTGTGGGAGGGCAGCCGCTGGCACGACGGCGCCCTCGACCCCGGGCAGCGCGCGGCGATCGCCGCCCGCCGGCCCGCGGACGACACCGCCCGCCGCGCTCCCGACCTGGCCGTGGACCTGCGCATCGCCCAGGCGCTGGGCGCGGACGGCCGGATGCCGGTCGCCGAGCTGGCCCACCGCACGGGGATGCCGCCCACCACGGTGCGCCGCCGCCTCGGGCTGCTGCTCGCGGGCGGCGAGCTGGTGCTGCGCTGCGACGCCTCGCCCGAGATCACCGGCCATCCGCAGAGCACCGAACTCTGGATCGAGGCCCCGCCCGGCGAGCTGGAGGCGGTCGCGGCCGGCCTGATCGCGCTGCCGCAGACCCGCATGTGCGCGCTCACCCTCGGTGACGCGAACCTCACGGCCTCGCTGGTGACCCACCATCCGTCGGAGGCCGCCCGCGCCGAGCAGGACCTGTGCCGCCGCTTCCCGTCCGTGCGGATCCGCTCCCGCCGGCTGACCCTGCGTACGGCCAAACTCGCGGGCAACCTCCTGGACGCGTCCGGCCGCAGGACGGGCTACGTCCCGATCACGCCGGCGGGCTGACCGCACCGAATTCCGCGGGGAGCGGCGGAGCGCCTCCGTCGCCGATCCGTCACCGACCGCTGACCTGTGCTAAGGTAAAGACGTTGCAGTTGTGGTACCCATGAACCCATGTGCGCCTGACGGGAATGTTTCCATTAGGCGCATTATTTGTTTTCCGGCATATCCGGATGGGGCCGCTCCCTACGGAATGAGAAGATCATGGCACAGGGAACCGTCAAGTGGTTCAACGCCGAAAAGGGTTTCGGCTTCATCGAGCAGGACGGCGGCGGCCCCGACGTCTTCGCCCACTACTCGAACATCGCGACCCAGGGCTTCCGTGAGCTCCAGGAGGGCCAGCGGGTCTCGTTCGACGTCACGCAGGGCCAGAAGGGCCCGCAGGCGGAGAACATCGTCCCGGCCTGATCGCCGGACGCGAACCGTCCACCGGGGTCCGCACCGTCACGGTGCGTCCAGGGCGAGTGTGCGC
>NZ_JBFAXR010000167.1:0-15603 GCF_040680895.1 Streptomyces sp. NPDC051940
GGCTCACCGACGTGGAGGCGCTGCGCCGGTTCGTCGCGGAGCACGACATCAGCGGCGCCCACGATCTCGGCGACCGCGATGTCGCCGAGGTGCGCCCGAGCCCGCCCCCACGACACACCCAAGCCCGTCCGGCGCTTGAGGACTGAGGCGCGAAGCGCCGAATCGCGTCAGCCGACGTGAACGGCACCGTCAGGCGAGGAACCGCCCCGGCCGGAGCCTCAGGCTTCCGGCCGCAGCATCGGCGGGTTGAGCAACGTCGCACCCCCCGCATGGAACAGCTGCGCCGGACGCCCGCCCTGACGCGTCGTCGTACCCCCCGTGGGGACGAGGAACCCGGGCGTCCCGGTGACCTTGCGGTGGAAGTTGCGGGGGTCGAGGGCGACGCCCCACACCGCCTCGTAGACCCGGCGTAGCTCGCCGACCGTGAACTCCGGCGGGCAGAACGCCGTCGCCAGCGACGAGTACTCGATCTTCGACCGCGCCCGCTCCACCCCGTCCGCGAGGATGCGCGCATGGTCGAACGCGAGCGGCGGCTGCTCCGAGTCCCGGCTCAGCAGCGTCTCGACCGGCGCCCAGCGCACCCCGCTCGCGTCGCCGCCCGGCCGCGGCGCGGGCAGATCGGGAGCCAGCACCAGATGGGCCACGCTCACCACCCGCATCCGAGGGTCGCGCTTGGGATCCCCGTACGTGGCGAGCTGCTCCAGATGCGCACCCGGCACGGCCGTCGTGTCGTCCGGCAGCCGCTGCGGCTGCAGCCCCGTCTCCTCGGTCAGTTCGCGCGCGGCGGCGTCCTCGAGGTCCTCGTCGGGCCGTACGAACCCGCCGGGCAGCGCCCAGCGCCCCTGGAAGGGCGGCTCACCGCGGCGAACGGCCAGTGCGCACAGGGCGTGACGCCGCACGGTGAGCACTACGAGGTCGACGGTGACGGCGAACGGCGGGAAAGCCGACGGGTCGTAGGGTGGCATGGCGCGATCATAGTCGTCTGCCTGACGATAAACAGGCCCTTGGGTCACCCTCCCAGCTGCAATCCCTCCCCCGCCTCCTCCACCATCGCCATCCCCAGCCTGCTGACCCGTACCCCGAACGGCTCCCCCGCCACCTGCAGTCCGCTCAGCTGAACCGCCCCGAGCGGGGCCGTGCCGGCCGGCTGCACGCACACCGTCCCCGCGGGGGCGTCGGGTCTCACTCCCGCGAGGGACGCGAGCAGGTGGACGACGGCCGCTGCGGCGGTGGCGGAGGGCCGGCACGCCGTGGGGTGGGGCAGCGGCGCGCTGCCCTCGGTGCGGTGCTCGCCCGCGTACATCTCGGGCAGCCGGTTGCCGAATTCGGCCGCGGCGTCGAGGACACCGTGCAACAGGGCGGCGGCCTCCTTCTCGTACCCGGCGGCGAACAGCCCGTGCACGCCCACCGCCGTCTCGTGGACGCAGACCGCCCCCGCGCGGTGCCCGAACGGGTTGTAACCGGGCTCCTTCGCGCCCAGACTGCGCAGCCCCCAGCCGGAGTCGAGCGAGGGCGCGCCCAGCAGCCGGGCGACCTGCTCGGTCTGCACCTTGTCGAGCAGCCCCTCGGCGAGGCGCCCGCCGCTCGTCAGCCCCGGGTCGAGGAGGTGGGCGGCGGCGCTGCCGAGGGAGGCGACGGGCCGGCCGTCCGGTGTGAGCGCGGCGGCCGGGCGGCCGCCGGAGCGGTCGTCGATCCAGAACGCCTCACGCACGCGCTCGCGCAGCTCCCGCGCCCGCTCGCGCAGTTCACCGGCGCCCGGCCGGCCGAGCCCGTCGAGCAGGTCGGCGCCCAGCATGGCGGCCCGGTGGGCGTGCGCCTGGGTGTCGATCCGGTACGGGGCGTCGGGTGCGGGGTCCGGGACGAGGGGGCCGGGCCCGGCGCGCAGAAAGGCGAGGCAGCGTTCGGCGGCGGGGAGCAGCCGTTCGGTTTCGGTGTCGGGCAACCCCCACAGCCGGGCCTCGGCGAGGACGACGGGGAAGAGGAGCGTGGCCTCGGCGCCGGTGGAGCGGGGCGGCAGATGCGGACCGGAGTCGCGCAGGGCGCCGCGGATCAGCCCCAGCTCGGGTCCTGGCGCGGTCACCTGGGCGCGCGCCAGGGCCCTCAGCGTGCCGGCGGCGAGGCGGGTGCCCAGCGGGAGCAGTATGCGGGCCGCCCACAGGGCGTCGGCCGGGGCGAGTCCGCAGCGCCAGGGGGCTCCGGCGGCCGGGTACAGGTCCCCGGCGCGGTCGGGGTCCCGCAGCAGCAGGGCGTCGAGGTCGTCCAGGGCGCAGGCCAGCAGCGGCGCCACGCGGGCGTCGTCGGCGACGGCCACGACCGGCCCCCACGGCGGCTGAGGACGCACGGGCACCGCCGACGCGGCGTACCCACCGGAGGACTGGCCCCGACCCGACCCCGCGAGGTACCCGCCGACGACGGACTGGCCCGGGTCCGACGACGACGCGAATCCACCCGACAGGTGGGACCCGGAGGCATACCCACCCGGCGGATGAGCCCCAGCCCCAGCCGCAGTCCCAGACCCATACCCACCCACCGCCTGCGACCCAGCCCCATACCCACCCACCGCATGTCCCCCCGCCCCCGCCCGCGGCGCCGGAAGCCGGGTCGCCGGGGCGTCGAGCCGGGCGGCGGGCGCCGCGGAGGTGAAGGCGATCCGCAGCTCGACGGTCCGGTCCTCACCCGGGAGGAGGTCGAACTCCCAGCGCAACACCCCGGCCGAGGCCAGCACGGTGCCCGGCGGCGGCCAGGCGGTCACCGCGGCGCTGGCGCCCCGGGTGCTCCAGCGCAGCCCGTTCTCGTGCACGGCTGCCTGCAGGGCGGGCCCCGGCGAACCCGTCGCGATGGCACCGAGTTCGGCGAGGTCGGTGCCCAGCTCCAGTTCGACCGGGAGACGCAGGGGACGGGCCGCACGGCTGCGCAGGGCGATCCGCTCGACACCCGCGGCGTGCCGCAGACGTTCGACGATGACGACCGGATCGGGCCCGTGCCCGGCCGCGGTGCGCACGGTGCCGACGAACCGGGCCTGGGCCGCCCCGGTCATCCGCCCCTGCACGGCGACGGGCTCCGCGCCCGCCACGCTCAGCCGCATCCGCGACAGCAGGCGCCGTCCCCCGTGGTAGAAGCCCTCCAGCCCCTGCCCTCCCAGCTGTCCGTGCGGCTCGGACACGGCGAGCGCGGGCATCGCCACGCACAGCAGCGCGGAGTGGACACAGGGCAGTTCGGCGAACGCGCCGCCCCCTCGGGAACCCGGTGGCTGAGGGGCCTGGGCCTTGCCGCCTTGCACTGCTGTACTCCCTTCCGGTGCCGAGCGCCGGGAACGGTCCGGTCCCGCGTCGGCCGCGCGCCAACGCGGCGAAGCAGCACCGCCCGCCGCCCGAAACACCCACGCCCGCCGGAGCGCGCCCGTCCAGCGGAGCGGCCCCACACAACGGAGCGGCCCCACACAACGGACCGCCCGCGCCCCCGCCAGGAGCCGCACCGACGATCCACGCCACCGGCCGCCCCGGCGCGCCCGCGGCCGAAGACGACCGCACCCTGGTGAACGCGCGGCCACGGCAGCGGTCACGGGGTCGGCCTGCTGTCGGGCGTGCAGTTGTCGCCGCGCCGGCGTGTCCGCGACCGCTCTCCCGGCCTGCGTCCGCCCTCCGGACGCGTACGACGGACCTGGCCCCGCAGCCGGGCCGTCCGGTGCCTGCGGCGCAGGGAGCGCCGCAACGGCTCCGGATCCAGGCCCTCGTTGACGGCCTGGTGCAGCAGGCTCGCGAACGTGTAGGCGGGATCCAGGTGCAGCGCCTTCGAGAAGGCCACCCGGGCCGCCGTGTCGTCCCCGCTCGACCAGGCCACCCAGCCCGCGAGGGTCAGCGGAGCCGTGGCGTGCTCGCGGTAGGGGCCCACGCAGCGCCGGGCGAGGGCCC
The DNA here is from genome assembly GCF_040680895.1 of Streptomyces sp. NPDC051940. Taxonomy (NCBI): domain Bacteria; kingdom Bacillati; phylum Actinomycetota; class Actinomycetes; order Kitasatosporales; family Streptomycetaceae; genus Streptomyces; species Streptomyces sp. NPDC051940. The sequence goes on from NZ_JBFAXR010000167.1 coordinate 3,912, forward strand.
GCCACAGGCGCAGCGCCGGTGCGGCGTCCCGGCCCTCCATCCACTCCGCCGCCCGGTCGCGCGTGGCCCGGTCCTGCAGCCCGATGATCAGCGACGCGGCCTCGTCGTCGGCGATCAGCGCGTCGTCGTGGGCATCCCCGGCCGCGTCGGCACCGCGTCCCGGAGGGTCGGCGGCCAGCCGCGACAGCACCCGGGCGGCGAGGGTGAGGATCTCGCGCCGGACGGCCCTGCGCTCCGCCGCGGCGCTCCGCCGCACCGGCCCGCCGCCGTCGGCTGGGTGGTGAGCGGCGTCGGACCGATCCGCACCGGAGTCCCCCACCACCGGCGCACCGGAGACCACCGGCACCCCGCCCAGGATCCGCGGCACCAGCGCCGCGCCCGCCGCGTCGAGGGCCTGCGTCTGCGGATCCGCGGGGAGTTCGGCACGCGGCGTCAGCCGGGCCTCCATCTCCCGCAGCGACCCGCGCACCTGGATCCCCGCGTAGGTCGCCGCGGCGGCCATCGCCGACGTACCGGGCTCGGCGAGGGCCGTCCCCTCGCCCGGGCAGCAGGCGCTGTCGGGGCACAGGTACGACCAGTAGCGGCCGGCGGAGAGGCACAGGGCCTCGACCACCGGTACGTCGAAGCGCCCGCAGGCGACGCGGAGCCGCTGGGCGAGCGGTCGCAGCCGCTCCATCACGTCGCCCGGGGACTCGTCACCGGCGGGGTCCTGGCAGAGGAAGACGATGATGCCCGTCAGCTCGGCGCCCCGCTTGAGACTGCCCTCGACGAGGCACTCGGCGAGCTGGTGCGCGACGTCCGTCCACTCGTCCCGCGCCGCGGGGATACCCAGGCGCAGGCGCCCGCCGAAGGTGCCCCGCTCCCCTTTGAGGGCGACCATCACGACGCTGTCCGTCGGATGGAACCCCATGAGATACGGCAGGGCGTCGGCAAGCTCCGCCGGAGTGCGGAGCGTGATCTGCATGTCACTGTGCGAAGTCATGCCAACGACGGTCCCGCACGGGACCGCCGTTCGCATCACCCTGTGGATAACCCCGCGTAACCCCAGGTGGCGAGAGGGTCACGCGGCTCCCGAAGTCACCCCCGCACCATGCACGGCCGCTTCGGATCGAAGCTCCAACCGGGGATCAGGTGCCGCATCGCCTCCGCGTCGTCGCGCGCCCCCAGCGCCTCGCTGAGGTAGAGCTCGTGCGCCGCCTGGAGCCGGTCGCGGTCCAGGGTGATGCCGAGGCCGGGGGCGTCGGTGACGGCGATCTCGCCGCCCTCGATCCGGGGCGGGGAGACGGTGAGCTGCTCCAGCCCCTCCTGCCAGATCCAGTGGGTGTCCAGGGCGTTGTACTCGCCGGGGGCCGCGGCGCCGACGTGCGCGACCATCGCCAGCGAGATATCGAAGTGGTTGTTGGAGTGGCAGCCCCACGTCAGGCCCATGGCGTTGCACAGCTGGGCCACGCGCACCGACCCCTGCATGGTCCAGAAGTGCGGGTCGGCCAGCGGAATCGACACCGACTGCAGCGCGAGCGCGTGCGTCATCTGCCGCCAGTCCGTCGCGATCATGTTGGTGGCGGTGGGCAGCCCGGTGGCGCGGCGGAACTCGGCGAGCACCTCGCGTCCCGAGTAGCCGTCCTCCGCGCCGCACGGGTCCTCGGCGTACGCGAGGGTGCCGACCAGCGGGCGGCACAGTTCGATCGCCTCGGCCAGCGACCAGGCGCCGTTGGGGTCGAGGGTGATGCGCGCGTCGGGGAAGCGCTCCTTGAGCGCGCGGATCGCCTCGACCTCCTCGCGGCCCTCGAGTACGCCGCCCTTGAGCTTGAAGTCCTGGAAGCCGTAGCGGCGTTCCGCGGCCTCGGCGAGGCGGACGATGGCCTCGGGGGTGAGGGCCTCCTCGTGCCGCAGCCGGTGCCAGTCGTCCTCGGCGTCGGGTTCGCGGACGTACGGCAGGGGGGTGCGGTCGGGGTCGCCGACGTAGAAGAGGTAGCCGAGGACGCGTACGGAGTCGCGCTGCTTTCCGTCGCCCAGCAGGGCCGCGACGGGTACGCCCAGGTGCTGGCCGAGGAGGTCGAGCAGCGCGGACTCGACGGCGGTGACGGCGTGCACGGTGGTGCGCAGGTCGAAGGTCTGGGCGCCGCGGCCGCCCGCGTCGCGGTCCCCGAAGCGGGTGCCGATCTCCCGCAGGATCCGCTTGTAGTCGGCGACGGGCGCGCCGAGTACGAGCGGTTCCGCGTCCTTGAGGGTCTGGGTGATGGCCGCCCCGCCGGGTACCTCGCCGAGTCCCGTACGTCCCTCGGAGTCCTCGAGGACCACGATGTTGCGGGTGAAGTACGGGCCGTGGGCGCCGGAGAGGTTCAGCTCCATGCAGTCGCGGCCGGCGACCGGATAGACGGTGTACGAGACGATGGTGGGGCGGCTCATGGCTTACGGCTCCTTCAGTCTGTTTCGGATCGGCTGCCGGTTGCGGATCAGATGCCGGCGGCGTTCAGCGCGAGGACTCCCGCAAGGCCGAGGACGGACAGCACGGTGGTGTACGTGGTGCGGACCTTGATGGCCTCCATGACCGACAGGTTGAAGTACTCCTTGAACATCCAGAACCCGGGGTCGTTGACGTGGCTGAAGGCGATCGAGCCGCAGGACACGGCGAGCACCATCAGCTCCGGTGACGTCCCGCCACCGTGCAGCAGCGGCGCGGCCACGCCGGCGGCGGTGACCACGGCGACGGTGGCGGAGCCGAGGGCGATGCGCAGGATGACGGCGATGAGCCAGGCCAGCAGGAGCGGGGAGATGTCCCAGCCGGAGGTGAAGTCCTTGATGTAGTCGGAGATGCCGCCGTCGACGAGCACCTGCTTGAAGGCGCCGCCGGCGCCGATGACCAGCAGGATCATCGACATGGCCTTGGCCGCGGAGCTGCAGGACTCGGCGACCTCGGAGAGGCTGCGGCCGATGCGCGGGCCGAACGCCCAGACCGCGATGAGCAACGTCGACAGCAGCGCGAAGGGCGCGGAGCCGAGGAAGGCGACGACGTGGAACGTCTGGTTCTCCTCGGGCGCGACCATCTCGTAGACGGCGCCGCCGGCCAGCAGCACGACGGGGAACAGCGCGACGGAGAGCGACCAGCCGAGACCGGGCAGCTCGTCCTTGTCGAACTGCTTGTCGGAGACCAGTCCGGTGGGGATCGAGGGGTTGAGCCCGCGTACGAAGGCCAGGCGCGGCCACACGAGCGCGATGGCGGCGGCGAACGGGATGGCGAAGATCAGTCCGTACGCGAGGGTCTTGCCCATGGAGGCGTCGAAGGTGCCGACGACGGCGGCAGGGCCGGGGTGCGGGGGCAGGAAGCTGTGCATCGTCGACAGGGTGATGGACATCGGCAGTCCGACCCACAGCAGCGGCGTGCCCGTACGGCGTACGAGGGTGAAGGCCACCGGCACGATGATGATGAAGGCGACCTCGTAGAACATGGTCACGCCGATGATCAGCGAGGTGACGACCATGGCGACCTGCACGAAGCGCTCGCCGAACTTCTCGATCATGGTGTCGGCGATCCGCTGGGCAGCGCCGGAGTCGCCCATGATGCGGCCGATCATGGCGCCCAGTCCGATGGTCATCACCGAGTCGCCGAGCTGTCCGCCGATGCCCTCGCCGAGGACGTCGGGTATCTCGGCGACCGGGACCCCTCTGACGAGGGCGACGCCTATGGCGACGACGAGCAGGGCGATGAAGCCGTTCAGCCGGAACCTCGTCATCAGGACGAGCAGGACCAGAACGCTTATTCCGACCACTATCAGGGGCATGGCGGTCCGTTTCCTCTTTGAAACCGGGTGGCGCTACGACGGCGCGAAGGGCCGTCGGGAAGCGGGACAGGAGGGACGCGAGTGACTTCCGCGACGCTGGGGACTGACGCTAAGCGTCCGATCGATGCCGGTCCATAACGAAATTTGAATCAACTGATGCGTGAATTGGATCGGAACGTCGCGGGAGCACCCAGCTATGTCGCGGGAGCACCCAGCCAAGTCGCGGCAGCGCGGGCTATACCGCCCCGGCCCCCGGTCTCAGCACCCACCCGTCCCCGATCCGCGCGAGGAACTGCCGCAGCGCCGGGTTGGTGTTGCCGCGGCGCCACGCCAGGCTCAGCTCCACCGGTTCCGGGTCGGACAGCTCCACGGGCCGGAAGACCACCGCGGGGTAGCGCAGCTGGGCCGCCGCCTCCGGCACCAGCGCCACCCCCCAGCCGCCGCCGACCAGCGCCAGGATGCTGTGCACCTGGCTGAGGTACTGGGTGAGTACGGGCGTGATGCGCGCCGCGCGGAAGATGCTGATCACGAGGTCGTGGAAGTAGCGGGCCTCCACCGGCGAGTACATGATCATCGGCTGGCCGTCGAGCGCGCTGACGGGCATCGGCCCCGTCTCCGCGGCCAGCGGATGGGCGGCGGGCAGCGCCGCGATGAGCGGTTCGCGCAGGGCGGGCCGGGAGGCCAGGCCCTCGGTCGTCACGGGGGGCCGGACCAGCCCGAGGTCGAGGCCGCCCTCCTTCAGCTGCTCGACCTGGTCCCGCGTCACCAGCTCCGTCAGCGTCACCTCCACGTCGGGCAGCGCCGCACGGGTCAGCTCCAGCAGCGGCCCGAGCGCGGCGTAGGCGCTGGCGGCCGTGAAGCCGACGGCGAGGTTGCCGGCCTCGCCCGCGGCGACCCGGCGTGCGGCCAGCGCGGCGGTGTCGGCCTGTTTGAGCAGGCGCCGCGCCTCGACGAGGAAGGCCCGCCCCGCGGGGGTCAGGGACACCGAGCGCTTGGAGCGGTCGAAGAGGCGGACCTGGAGGCAGTTCTCCAGCAGCTGGATCTGCCGGCTGAGCGGGGGCTGTGTCATGCGCAGCCGCTCTGCGGCGCGGCCGAAGTGCAGTTCCTCGGCGACGGCGACGAATCCGGTGAGCTGGGCGAGCGTGAACATGATGCCTTCTCGGTATCAGTGCATCCAACTTTGGTGTTGGACGTGTATCGGTCCGGATCCTAACGTCGGAGTGCGCGCCCGAGCGCTGTCGTATGAGGAGTCCCACACCATGAACTCGCCCGCAGAGGTCGCCCGGAAGCTGGGTTCCGGGCTGCTGTCCTTCCCCGTCACCCACTTCCGCGACGACCTGTCGTTCGACGAGGCCGCCTACCGGGAGAACCTGGCCTGGCTCGCCCGGTACCCGGTCGCGGGTCTGTTCGCGGCCGGCGGCACCGGGGAGTTCTTCTCCCTCACCGCCGACGAGACCGACACGGTGGTACGGGCCGCGCTGGCCGAGGCGCCCGCCGGCACCCCGATCATCGCGCCGGCGGGGCGCGGCACCGCGGAGGCCGTCGAGGCGGCCCGCCGTGCGGAGCGCGCCGGTGCCCACGGTCTGCTGCTGTTCCCGCCGTATCTCACCGAGACCTCGCAGGACGGGCTGGCGGCGCACGTGCGCGCGGTGTGCGCCGCGACGGACCTCGGCGTGATCGTCTACAGCCGGGCCAACGCGGTCTACCAGCCGGAGACGGTGGCGTCGCTCGCCGACAGCTGCCCCAACCTGGTCGGCTACAAGGACGGCGTCGGCGACATCGAGCTGATGACCCGCGTCCACACGCTGCTCGGCGACCGTCTCACGTACATCGGCGGCCTGCCGACGGCGGAGACGTTCGCGCTGCCGTATCTGGAGATGGGCGTCACGACGTACTCCTCGGCGCTCTTCAACTTCCTGCCCCAGTACGCGCTGGACTTCTACGACGCGGTACGCGCGCACGACCGCGCCGAGGTGGCGCGGCGCCTGGCGGAGTTCGTGCTGCCGTACTGCGACATCCGGCGGCGCAAGGGTGGCTACGCGGTCGCGATCGTCAAGGCCGGCATGCGGGCGGTCGGCCGCTCCGCGGGGCCCGTACGCCCGCCGCTGACCGACCTCACCGAGGCGGACTACGCGGAGCTGGCCGCGCTGGTCGAGAAGGTGCGCGGATGAGCGCCGCCGAAGCGGCCGCCGCAGCCGCCGGGGCCGCGGCCGCCTTCCCCGGCTACCGGGCCACCTCCCCCGCCGCCCGCGCCGCCTTCCTGGAGTCCGTCGCCGACCGCATCGACGCCCTCGGCGACGCGCTGCCCGAGCAAGCCCGCGCCGAGACCGGTCTGCCCCTCGCGCGGCTGCGGGGCGAGCAGGCCCGTACCACCGGCCAGCTGCGGCTGTTCGCGGCCGTGCTGCGCGACGGCGAGTGGCAGGGCGTACGGATCGAGCCGGCGCTGCCCGACCGCAAGCCGCTGCCGCGTCCCGACCTGCGCCAGCGCCGCGTGCCGCTCGGCCCGGTCGCCGTCTTCGCGGCGAGCAACTTCCCGCTGGCCTTCTCCACCGCCGGCGGCGACACCGCCTCGGCGCTGGCCGCCGGCTGCCCCGTCGTACTGAAGGCGCACCCGGAGCACCCGGCGACCTCCGACCTCGTGGCCGGTGCGATACGGGAGGCAGTGGCCGAACACGGCCTGCCGGAGGGCACCTTCACCCACGTGCACGGCGGGCACGAGACGGGCACCGCGCTGGTCGCCGATCCCCGGATCCGCGCCGTCGGCTTCACGGGCTCGCGCGCCGGCGGCCTCGCGCTCGCCGGTGTGGCTGCGGCCCGCCCGGTGCCGATCCCGGTGTACGCGGAGATGTCGAGCGTCAACCCCGTCTTCCTGCTTCCCGGCGCGCTGCGCGCGGACGCGGAGCGGCTCGGGCGCGAGTTCGCCGCCTCGCTGACCGGCAGCGCCGGCCAGTTGTGCACCAACCCCGGACTGGTGTTCGCCGTGGACGGGGACGGCTTCGAGGAGTTCCTCGGAACGGCTGCCCGCGAGATCGCCGCCACCGAACCGCAGCGGATGCTCTCCCCCGGCATCCACCGCGGCTACCGCGACGGCGTGGACCGCCTGGCGAAGCTGCCCGGCGCCACCCGTGCGGCGAGCGGCAAGGACGACGACAGCGTGGAGCTGCCGGGCCGCGCCGAGCTGTTCACCGTGGACGACACGGACTTCCTCGCCGAACCCGCCTTCCAGGACGAGGTCTTCGGCGCCACCTCGCTCGTCGTACGCGTCCGCCCGGGCGCCGAGGGCGTCGCCGCCCGGCTGCGGGACATCACCGCCGCCCTGGAGGGCCAGCTCACGGCGACCGTCCACGGCACCGACGACGACCTCGGGACCGCCGCCGCCCTGCTCCCCGACCTGGAGCTGCTCGCCGGCCGCGTGGTCTGGGGCGGCTGGCCCACCGGGGTCGACGTGGGGCACGCGATGGTGCACGGTGGCCCCTTCCCGGCGACCACGGCACCCGCCACCACGTCCGTGGGCAGCAGGGCCATCGAACGGTTCCTGCGCCCCGTCGCGTACCAGAACGTCCCCCAGCAGCTGCTTCCCGAAGAGGTGAGGAACGTATGACATCCCCCGTGACCGCTCCCGCTCCCCTCAGCGCCCCCGCGTCCGGCGACGGCATCGCGAACGTCGAGCTGTCGTCCGTACGCCTGCCGCTGGCCGTCCCGGTCAGCGACGCGAAGGTGCTCACCGGACGGCAGAAGCCGATGACGGAGGTCGCGTTCCTCTTCGCGGAGATCACCACCGAGCAGGGCCACGAGGGTGTCGGCTTCTCGTACTCCAAGCGGGCCGGCGGGCCGGCGCAGTTCGCGCACGCGGCCGAGGTGGCCCCGCTGCTGATCGGCGAGGACCCCAGCGACATCGGGAAGATCTGGACGAAGCTGGTGTGGGGCGGCGCGTCCGTCGGCCGCAGCGGACTGGCCACGCAGGCGATCGCCGCGATCGACGTCGCCCTGTGGGACCTGAAGGCCAGGCGCGCCGGGCTGCCGCTGGCCAAGCTGCTGGGCGCCCACCGCGACTCGGTGCGCTGCTACAACACCTCGGGCGGCTTCCTGCACGCTCCGCTGGAGCAGGTCCTGGACAACGCCACCGCCTCCGTCGAGCAGGGCATCGGCGGTATCAAGATCAAGGTGGGCCAGCCGGACACCGCGGAAGACCTGCGGCGCGTGACCGCCGTCCGCGAGCACCTCGGCGACGGCGTGCCGCTCATGGTGGACGCCAACCAGCAGTGGGACCGCGCCACCGCGCTGCGGGTCGGCCGGGCGCTGGAGCGCTTCGACCTGACCTGGATCGAGGAGCCGCTGGACGCGTACGACGCCGAGGGCCACGCGGCGCTGGCGGCCGCCCTCGACACGCCCGTCGCCAGCGGCGAGATGCTGGCAAGCGTCGCCGAGCACGCGGAGCTGATCCGGCACCGGTCGGTGGACATCATCCAGCCCGACGCGCCCCGGGTCGGCGGCATCACCCAGTTCCTGAAGCTGGCCGCCCTCGCCGAGCACCACGGGCTGGACCTGGCGCCGCACTTCGCGATGGAGATCCACCTCCACCTGGCGGCGGCGTACCCGATCGAGCCGTGGGTGGAGCACTTCGACTGGCTCGACCCGCTGTTCAACGAGCGCCTCGAGATCCGCGACGGCCGGATGCTCGTACCGCAGCGGCCGGGGCTGGGCATCACGCTCAGCGACCAGTGCCGGGCGTGGACGGTGGACAAGGCGGCCTTCGCCGGCTGACGCGATGGACGCCGCTGGTCCTCAGCCCGCCTGGGCGAGGACCAGCGGCAGTACGGCGTCCGCTCCCGCCTCGCGCAGCAGCCGTGCCGCTACGGCGAGGGTCCAGCCGCTGTCGGTGTAGTCGTCGACGAGCAGGACCGGCCCGGGGTTGGCGGCCAGCGCGGCGGCGAGGTCGTCGGGCACGGCGAACGACGCCGCCAGGGCGTGCAGCCGCTGGGCGGAGTTGCTGCGGTGCGCGGGGTGGTCGCCGGCCTGCGGGGTGTACGCCAGGGTGCCGAGCAGTGGCAGCCGCCCGATCCGGGCCAGGCCGTCCGCCAGGGAAGTGACCAGCTGCGGGCGGGTGCGCGAGGGCATGGCGACGATCCCCACCGGGCGTGCCGCCGCGCCGGTGGCCCAGCCGCCCGGGGAGCGGGCCCAGTCGGCGACCACGGTCACGACCGCGGCCAGCACGTCGTCCGGGACGGGACCGTCCGCCGCCTGCGGGGCGACGAGGGGGCGTACCCGGTTGCCCCAGCCGATGTCCGAGAGCCTGCCGAGCGCGCGGCCGGTGGCCGCCTGCCGGCCGACGGGGATGCGGCCCTTGAGGTCGAGTCCGACCGCCGCCATACCGGTGGGCCACATGCGGCGCGGTTCGATCTCGACGCCGGGGCGGTCCAGTTCGCCCTTGGCCGCCGCGAGGGCGCCCGGGGAGACCGCGGGGTCGTACCAGGGGCCGGCGCAGTTGTCGCAGCGCCCGCAGGGGGCGGCCTTGTCGTCGTCGAGCTGGCGCTGCAGGTACTCCATGCGGCAGCCGGTCGTCGCGACGTAGTCCCGCATCGCCTGCTGCTCGGCCTCACGCTGCCGGGCCACCCAGGCGTAGCGCTCCGCGTCGTACGCCCACGGCCGGCCGGTCGCCGTCCAGCCGCCCTTGACGCGCCGGACGGCCCCGTCCACGTCCAGGACCTTCAGCATCGTCTCCAGCCGCGAGCGCCGCAGCTCCACCAGCGGCTCCAGCGCCGGCAGCGAGAGCGGGCGCCCCGCCTGCTCCAGTACGGCCAGGGTGCGCCGGACCTGCTCCTCGGGCGGGAAGCCCACCGAGGCGAAGTACGCCCAGATCGCCTCGTCCTCCCGGCCCGGCAGCAGCAGGACGTCGGCGTGGTCGACGCCGCGGCCGGCGCGTCCCACCTGCTGGTAGTAGGCGATCGGGGACGAGGGCGAGCCCAGGTGCACCACGAAGCCGAGGTCCGGTTTGTCGAAGCCCATCCCCAGCGCCGACGTGGCCACCAGCGCCTTGACCCGGTTGGCCAGGAGGTCCTCCTCGGCCTGCAGCCGGTCGGCGTTCTCCGTCCTGCCGGTGTAGGAGGCCACCGCGTGGCCCTGCTGGCGCAGGAACGCCGCGACCTCCTCGGCGGCGGCCACCGTCAGGGTGTAGATGATCCCCGAACCCGGCAGCTCCGCCAGCCGCTCCCCCAGCCAGGCCAGCCGGTACGCGGCGTCCGGCAGCGGAAGCACGCCCAGCCGCAGGCTCTCGCGGTCCAGAGGGCCGCGCAGCACGAGCGTGTCGCCGCCGCCCGTGCCGAGCTGTTCGGCCACGTCGGCGGTGACGCGGGCGTTCGCGGTGGCCGTCGTCGCGAGTACGGGCACGCCGGGCGGCAGCTCGGCCAGCAGGGTGCGCAGCCGGCGGTAGTCGGGGCGGAAGTCGTGCCCCCAGTCGGAGATGCAGTGCGCCTCGTCCACCACCAGCAGGCCGGTCGTGGCGGCGAGTTTGGGCAGCACCTGGTCGCGGAAGTCCACGGAGTTCAGCCGCTCGGGGCTGACCAGCAGGACGTCGGTCTCCCCGCGCTCGACCTCCTCCTGGACGGCGCCCCATTCCTCGGGGTTGGCCGAGTTGATGGTGCGCGCCCGGATCCCGGCGCGAGCCGCCGCCTCCACCTGGTTGCGCATGAGGGCCAGCAGGGGCGAGACGATCACGGTCGGACCGGCGCCGCGCCGGCGCAGCAGCGCGGTGGCGACGAAGTACACCGCGGACTTGCCCCAGCCGGTGCGCTGCACCACCAGGGCCCGCCGGTGGTCCGCGACCAGCGCCGACACCGCCGTCCACTGGTCGTCGCGCAGGCGTGCGCGCCCCTGGGGGTCGCCGACGAGCCCGGCGAGGATGGCGTCCGCCTCGGCGCGCAGTTCCGAATCGTGCATGACCCCATGCAACCCGATGGCACCGACAATCGGCGAATCCACCCGGCGCGGCAGGGGTCCCCGGTCGCCGCGAGCGGCCTCATGCGGCGACCGGGGACGGCCGCACACCGAGCCGTACAAGATCCCGGGGCGGGCGCGGACAAGGTCCGGTCCAAGGGAGTTATCCGGCGCACCCCCAGAAACCGCCCGCTCCGCACAATTGGCGATTGCCGCAGGCCAGTCTGCCGGGAAGAATGGAACCGCTCCCTAAGCCGGCCCTCGCCCAGGGCTCACGCACCCCTGCCCGCAGCCGTCCGGCGTGGGCGCGCAGACGAAGGGAGGAGTGCAGTTGGCCTTCGGCTCCGCCCCGAGCCCCGCCCCGTCCGGCCGCATTCTCGAGCCCCCGGAGTGGGCCGACGCCGGAATCCCCCTGCTGCGCAGCCCGCGCGAGGTCGTCAGCGGTCTGCACACGCGCCACGAACCCGTCCCCGACACCGCGATCGTCGCCGTCCTCGATCCCGAGGAACGGCTCCTCGCCAGCGCCTCCTTCAGCCCTTCCGGATCCGCGCGCAGGACCGGCCGCGGCATGGGCGGCGTACTGGCCGACGGCTGGCAGCGCCGCAACGCGCTGCTGGCGCATCTGCGCCGCGTCATCCCGCACGATCTGCGCCGCCGCACGCCGGTGCGCACGGCGGTGCTGCTGTACTGCCGTGAGGGCGGCGCGGGTTGGACGGAGGACGACGGCGCCTGGATGTGGGGCCTGCGCGACGCGTGCACGCTGCACGGCCTGCGCTGCGGCGCGTACATCACGCTGACGCCCGAGGGCTGGCATGTGCTGGGCGAGGGCCGCAGCGGCCGCAGTCCGCACGCGCCCGAGGCCCCGGAGCAGGCCGAGGCGCCGCTGAGCCTTCTGCAGAAGGCAGGCGGCGGCTTCCCGGCTCCGCTGCGCCGGGCCGCGGCCCGCTGACCGGCCCCGCCGGGCGCCGCGTCAGGCG